>NZ_VRVA01000233.1:0-3729 GCF_008039945.1 Methylobacterium sp. WL64 | reverse complement strand
CTAAGCGCCCCGCAGGCCTGACCAACCGGACGCCACACGTCCGCTTCCCTTCCACCTTCCGACCCTGATCCCACGAGCCCCATCAGGAGCGCGAACGATATCCTATGCCCGCATCCCCGATTTCAGCCAGCCCGCCCTGGTTCACGTCGTCAGCACCGCGCGTCGCCGGCTCCCCGCCGATGGCCGGTTCCTCAACCTCCCGAACGAGACCCAGCCCGGCACGATCGAGGCCTGGGAGGCTGTCACCCCCATCCGCCCGGATACCGCTCACAGCCGGTCCCTGCGGTTCCTCGACACCGGCGGTGAGCTGCTGGCCGCGGCCTTCATTATCGGCGGCGGCATAGTCCTGACCGGCCTCGCCACCCTGCTCTGATCCCAGTCCGCACCCGAGCGGGGCGGCTGCACGTGCTCGCGGGCGTCACCATCGACAACGACGACCCCGACGAACTGGCAGCGCTCGCCCGCGATCTGCAGGCCCACGCCAAGGCCACGCGCGAGGGCCGCTGAGAACGGCCTCTTCCCTTCCGTAGCCGTGCGTATCGCCCCGGCCGGACCCTGCTGGGCTCCCCCCTTCACATCCTGAGACCTGAAATCATGGGCGACGTGCTCACTTTCACCTCGCGTCCGAAGCCGGCCGCTCCCATGGCCTTGTCGCCGCTGGCCGGCAGCGCACTCCGCGCCAGCCTGGAGGAGGCTGCGCAAGTCGCCCTCGACGCTGCGGACCACATCATCGCCGTGCTCGACAGCATAGATGGGGATCCTGACCTTGAGGACGGCGCCGACGCCGAGGCGTCCCTGGCTGCGCCCAAGAACCACACCGGCAGTCAGGTGGTCTGGATACGCGGCAGCGATCAGGACCGCGAGAGTGTGGCGCCTGAGACCGTGTTGCCGGAGGTTGCAGCCGAGCAGCCCGAGGCGATCATTTTGCCTTGGTGTGGCGGCGGCAACGTCATCGCGGCCGTAGGCGTGGCACTGCTCGATATGGTCGGTGCCTAAAGACAGTGTCGTTCACTCTGTGCAAGCTCTAGTTGCATGCATCAGTAGTGCCCATTCGATCACATGTACGAAATCTCGAAGCTGTGTTAAGGTTTAGTTTTTGCCTTACCTTGCCAATCAATAAAATCTGCACATGTGATGCGTATGGTGATCGTATGCCGACCATCCTCGCCAATTTCCTCGATAGCCAGGCGCTCAGCTTCGTTCTAGCTGCGGCGACGATCTGCGCCTTCAGTGCCTGGTTACTCGTATGCCTGATCCGGCAAGCTGAAAGCGCTTCCAGGGTTGCTCGGCAATCTTGGAGGGCCGGGATCGCTGTGGTTGCAGGAACCGGGGTCTGGACAACCCACTTCGTGGCGATGCTCGGATACCGGACCGATCTCGTCCTGAGCTACCATTTCGGGACGACGGTGCTGTCTGCCGTAGCTGCGATCATCGCCGTCGGCGTACCGCTTGCTATAGCGAACACCCTGGTAGGGGTATGGAAACGGTCGGTCGCTGGCGCAGCATCAGGGCTCGGCATCGCCGTGATGCACATCACCGGCATGGCTGCACTTGAAGGGTGCGGTCAGACGCAGTCGATCGGGTTCAACCTCCTCGCTTGCCTTATCGGCGCGACTTTCATGGCGCTTGCCTGCGGGCTGCCGAAGAGATCCAACACCCTCGTGGTCATCGGTGGTCTCATCGTGGCCGCGGTATGTGGGACGCACTTCGTCTCCATCGCCGGCACCGTCCTCGTCGGTGAACAGGTCGATCGCCTCCTGCCGGGTATGCAGGTCACTCTGAGCATCCTCGTCGCCACAGGGGCGGCGATCCTTCTACTCGGCTCCTTCCTCGCGCTATCTGCAGCCAAGCGCTTCGAGACACAGGAGGTGGCGCACGCGCGTGTCCTGGCGACCGCGTTGCAGAACATGTCGAACGGTATCCTCAAAGTGTCCGCCGGCGAAATCGTCGAGCTCTACAACGCGCGCCTTTGCGCGATGCTCAATCTCGCGCCGAGCAGCGTCGTTCGCGGCATGAGCCTGACGGCGTTTCTTGAGCAGGCGGGTCACGCGAATGGCTGGGATGAGGATCGGGTAGGCCGGGTGCTGGCAAACCACCGGTCTTGGATGGCCAAGGACCGCGAGACCCAGGTCGAGCACAACTTCGATGACGGGCGGATCCTGTCCATCACCTGCCAGCCCGTCGAGGATGGCGCGGTACTGACCTTCGATGACGTGACTCGGGTAAAGCAAGCGCAGCGGGAGATATCGCACCTCGCCTACCACGACCCGCTGACGGGTTTGGCGAACCGTCGCTCCCTCATGGAGCGCATGGCACAGGCTCAAGAAGCCGAGCAGCCATTCACGCTCCTGCTGATCGACCTCGATCGGTTCAAGGCGGTCAACGATACGTTCGGCCACGGCGTCGGCGATCGGCTCTTGGTCGATGTCGCCGTTCGGCTACGAGAGCTGATCGGTGAGACTGGGTTCGTCTCGCGCCTCGGCGGAGATGAAATGGCGGTGGTCGTCCAAGGCGACGCCTCGGCCGCCATGGCGTTGACCGAGCACGTCATCCCAGGGATCGAGAAACCCTATACGTTCGACGATGTCACCGTCGTCATCGGCTGCAGCATCGGCGTGTGCGGGGCACAGGATACGTCGAGCCCGGAAGATCTGATGCAGCGCGCCGACATCGCGCTCTATGAGGCCAAGCGTCATGGCCGCGGGCGGGCGGCTCGCTACACCCCTGGCATGCTCGAGGCCATCGCCGAGCGGAACCTCTTGGAGAACGATATCCGGATCGCGCTGGCCAAAAGTCAGTTCCACCTCGCCTACCAGCCGATCATGGCGTTGACGGACGATGACACCGTCGGGTTCGAGGCCCTGATCCGTTGGCAGCATCCGACGCGTGGTTTTGTTTCGCCGGCGACCTTTATTCCGCTCGCGGAAGAGACAGGCCTGATCATCCCGATCGGACAATGGGTTCTTGAAGAGGCCTGCCGTCAGGCAACCACATGGCCGGCCAAACAGCATGTCGCGGTCAACGTCTCAGCTGTTCAGTTTCGATCGCCGCTGATCCTCGCGCATGTCACCTCGGCGCTGGCAAAGAGCGGTCTGTTAGCGAGCAGGCTCGAGATCGAACTAACTGAGACGGCCTTGGTCCAAGACGGACAGCAGATTGCACACACCCTGTCTGCGTTGCGTCAGCTCGGCATCAGGATCGCGATGGATGATTTTGGGACCGGGTACTCATCCCTCGCCCATCTGCGCGACCTGCCCTTGGACCGCATCAAGATCGATCGCAGCTTCGTCGCCGCCGCGCTGACGGACAAGCATTCCATGGCCGTCATCAAGGCGATCACGCAGATGGGGCGCGACATGAGCATCCCGACCCTCGCCGAGGGCGTCGAAGATGCAGAACAGCTCGACCTACTTAGAAAATTCGGCTGCGACGCGGTCCAAGGCTATCTGATCGGGCGGCCAGAACGACCGACACCAGTATTGCCAATCGTAACCACTGATTGTGCCGCTTAGGCAGTTCGTTTCGCCGATCGCCATCGGCTCGCACCGCACCATCGAGGCGATCGGGGGCCTAATTTAGGTGTATGGTCCCGGGATGAGGTATGACGGGTCGATCCTGAAGCGATTGGGTTCTTTCGTCCAGGCGTTCAAGATGAACTCAGTTGGTGTCAGGCCCCGCAGGGTCTTGAGCCTGCGAGCATGATTGTAGGCATCGACGAACAGGTGCAGA
>NZ_VRVA01000232.1:0-3757 GCF_008039945.1 Methylobacterium sp. WL64 | reverse complement strand
CTCAAAAACACTGTCATAAAAATTTACATAGCTCCCACCTCCTCGCCACATGTAGTGCGAGATGGTTTGCCTTACGAATATAAGATCAATTTCTGCGACAGATTTTATTAACTTCGAAGACGAGAGCGTCATCACCGCGTACAAATCGGAAATGCGACCGTAAAATTTTGAGAAATCTGACGCATCCCAAGTTCCATCAATCTTGTACTTTTGCGCTTCCGCGGCGGCTCGCGCCGGAGCAGCATATTCTCGGGTGTGATGCCGCGAGAAAAAGCCTGGTTCTGGATAAAAATCTTCGTTTTCTATTTCATCCTTGGTCGCTATTTTTAGCTTAACGATTTTATCATGCATGCTATCCCAATCAAAAAAATAATGCTTAATGCCATACTCGGAGTCAGTAAATGTGTATCTTAGGTCAAACCGTTGATCCATATACTTTCGCAATGTCGATTTGTTGATTTCGCATGCAAACATTGCGTGGTTCATGTCGTCTCGATCGACATGAACTGCAAGCATTTCTCTGTTGCGATCAGTCCGCAAAAGCGCAACTTGAGGGCCGTCAAAATAGGTAAGGGTTTGGGCCAGTTGTGCGGTTGAGGCCGTGCGAGGCTTTCGAACAGTCATTTGATCCGCCTCGTTGAGCCTACAGACGACACTGGATCGAACGTCGAAAATATCCATAAATCGACGTGGCCAGTGTACTGATTTATCTTCATAATACCAGTTTTTTCATCAATATTCATAAAGTGCAGATATTTATAGAATTTCTTGAAAGATGGCAGGCGCGAGAGAGCTTGCGCAAAATCGTCGTTTTCATAATGGATAAATGTGGAGCAAGAAGCATGCTCGCAGGGATCGGTATCATCGTCACATGTTCGGCCTTTAGCCGAGTATGACTCAAAACATTGTGGCGTGGGTGGGTCTTTACGACCGAGACGCAAAAGTTGCCGCTTAGATGTCTTGGCAGCATCCGCGGGCGGACAGTTTGCTGGCAATTGCTCAGCAAAATCAGGCCGCGCTGTATCTACAGGTTTGTGCAACAGACGCCTCCCGAACGTTACGCTTGGCATAACGTCTAGGTTGGCTATGGCTAGTAGGGATTGCGCTCGCCGATCTCATAGCCCCTACAAGGGGCCATATGAGTCACACTGGCTCAAGCGTGTCAGGCGCGCGCCCATCCTTTGAGATCGTTCACCAAGGCCACCCCCTGCGCGTGGCCCGCCTGCTTCATCTTCTACAGACAGGCGCCGACGCGCTTGCGAATGGTCTGGCCTAGCGCCGCGTCATCGGGGTCCAACCCGCGCCCCTGCATCACCACGCGAGCGATATCCCGTGACGTGATCGGACCCTCCGCGAGCCTCAATGCCCCCATGGCGTGCCGCATCATCTCGTCCCGGAAGGCGGCATGACGGGGCAGGTACTGGCGGTTTGGGATGGCTCCCACGTCCGCGTTGGGGTCAAAGATGCGGATGGCCGCGTCGATCGCGTCGAGGTTAGTAACAAGCTTGCGCAGCTCGGCTCGCTTGTGGTCGATCTGGCCTGCAATCTCGGCCCGCTTGGGGACTAAACCGCTCAGCACATGTTCGTTTTGTATGCCCCGAAAGTGGAGTTAAGGCGCTGAAATTGCTTGTGGCGTTTGCGCCCGAATACCGGAAAATTGTGCCGCTACGATCCATCGCGAATGGCCGCTAGGCGTGGCCTACTCTCAGTTATTAGAGCGCGCGCAGGCGTCGCCCCGAGCTAGCAGTATGCTCTGCACGGCGCGTGCGTTCCAAGTTTACCAACGCCTGCAGCTCCGGTTCTGCGAGATCAAGGAGCGTTGCATCTCGCCAGCGCAGCTTCGTCGCTCCGCGACGGCTGAACCAACGACGCCTCTCATCCTCGACGAGGAGGATGAGCTTCCCCCTCCATGTTCGTTTGAACCAGAACCGTCCCGTCAGCGCCATGGCGGCCTCGCGGATTTGCCGCCTAGTCACACGGACAGGGGCGTTCTCAAGACAATATCGGCCGAGTATCGCCGCGAGCACAACAGTCTAGGTTAAAGGGGATCGACGTCAGGTGTCGCAATTTACAAAAACCCGCTTCCTGAGTGATCCTTGAAGGCGTTCGCCCGCCGGATGTAGCCGACGACCGTCTTAGGATCCCGGTGACGGGATTGGTCCATGATCCGGGCGAGGTCAGCCCCACGCTCGGCCGCGCTGGTGATGTATCCAGCCCGCAGGGAATGAGCCCCGAAGGCTGAGGCATCGAGGCCGGCGGCCGTGCAGTAGGCCTGCAGAATGTTGGCGACGGATCGGTCTGTGAGCCGAGGGTGGCCAAGTTGGCCACCCTTCGCCGTGCTCTTCTGAGGCTGGGGAATTTCTCCACCCTTTGAGCCAGTGGAAGGGTGCCCAAGTTGGGCACCCCTAACTCGGCCCGACCGCGAGACGGGACGGAATACCGGACCTTCCATGATGCCGGCGGCATCAAGCCATTCCCGGACCAACGCCACCGGCCGGACATAGCGGCCGTGCGGGATCGCGACCTCGGCGCCCCTGCCCTCTTGGTCGGTCTTGGCCTTCCGGATCCGAACCCGCAGGCCTTCGGGATGCTCAACCAAATCCTCGACGTCGAGGGCGACCAACTCACTCCGGCGCAAGGCTCCGGCGAAGCCCAATGCCAGCAAGGCTCTGTCGCGCTTGCCGGTGAGGGTCCGTGGCGTCTGGGCCAGGAGGAGCTGAACGATGTCGACCGTGGCGGCCGCCTTCTGGGTCGGTGCCGTGCCGATCCGGCGACGGACACCCTTCAGGACCGCCCTCACCGCTTCGTCGTCGGTGGGGTCCAGCGCCTTCGCCAGCTTATGCGCATACTTGATGGCGGCGATCCGCCGGTCGATGGTCGAGGCGGCTCGGCCTGCCTCCGCTTCCGAGACGATGAACCCAGCCACCGCTTCGGGGCTCGCCGGCACGGCCTCGAACCCATGGCGGCTGCACCAGGCCTGAAAGACCTTGGCGTCGGCCGTGTAGGCCCGCACCGTCGCATCGGCCTTCGAGGCACGCTGATAGGCTCGGACCAAGGCCATGGCCTCAGCGGGCAACCTGCCGGAATAGGCAGGTAGCTCGGCCGGCAGGGTGTTGGGCGCGTCGTCGGTCATGGCTTCGGCCGCTGAGCGGGTAGCTTAGGCATCGCTCGCCTCCCCAATGTCCGGCAGCGTGTAGTCGTCGGCATCACAGCCACGGCCGGCGCCCAACGCCGCCGCGAACATTTCACCGATGATCTGGTCAGCCCAGTCGTTCGGCAGATCCATATATCGGCTGGCGTGCCGGACGAGCCCGCACCAAGCACGGCCGCCCTCGAACTCCAGAGCCGGGCACGGGCCTTCCTTGCCGGCGCCGACGTATTCGACCGCAAGGGCGCACGGCTCCACGGTGCAACAGTAGCCGCACCCATTGCAGGCCTCACCCTTGGACGGCTTCACCGGGACAAACTGGCCCGAGGTTCCGTCTATCAGATGGATCGTCGCCATAGGTTCAACCTAACAACGTAACTTCCGAGAAGAAACATTATCGGAAGCTACGAGATAATCGGCGTGACGGCAAGCCGGATACCCTTACGTCAGTTATACCGCTTTAGCGGCATGCAGGCATTGGCATCAAAAAGATGACTTGATATCACATTAGAATATGATATCATCGCTCTCGATTAATATCAGGAGCCGCCGCGTGGCGGGGGCGGCTGGCGTCGGCCGTCGGGTGCGGGCGGCGCTAGGGGGGGGGGG
>NZ_VRVA01000231.1:0-3762 GCF_008039945.1 Methylobacterium sp. WL64 | reverse complement strand
TGGTTCAACCGATTCCGTCGATTGCCCATCCGCTACGAGCGACGCGCAGACATCTACGAGGCCTTCACGAGCCTCGCCGCCAGCCTCATCACTCTCAACCAGATCAGACGGTTCTGTTAGGCGCTCTAAGTCTGTCGACGCAGACTGGTCAGGCGGTGGATTTTGACTGCGACGGCTTCCTACGGATGTACGGCTTGATGCGTAATGCGGCCCGCGTGTGCTGCCAAGCGTCCCGATCACGTCTGGTCCTACGATTTCGTCGAGCACCGCACGCGCAACGGGCGCAAGTACCGGATGCTGAACGTCATCGATGAGTTCACGCGTGAGTGCCTCGCCATCCGTGTATCCCGCAAGCTGAAGGCCCTCGATGTCATCGATGTGCTCTCGGACCTGTTCAGCCTGCGCGGTGTGCCCGGTCATATCCGCTCGGACAACGGGTCTCTCCTTTTTCGACGTCGGCGACGAGCGCTACCGAGAGCCTGATTCGAGCTGAGTTTCGGATGGACTGCTCAGCCCGAGCTTCTCGTGTGCCTCGGCTGGCGACATCCGCCGAATCGATTCGTCGGAAAAGCCAGGCTCCCGAAGCTCTGCCCGTTGACGGCTCGTGATCATCAACGACACGGTAGGGGACGTTGCTGGCCCACTAGCCGTACCGCTCTGTTCGACGTCCTCGGTGCGGCTGACACGGCCGAGGAACGCTTCTTCTTCTGCAGCCTGATTGAGGAGCATCCGCAGGTACTCGTCCGTCTCTGCCATCTGCGGCCCTCCTTTTCCTGTGTCGGCCCCAGGAATGCGCCGAATCAGCCACACGAAGGGCGGTGCAGCCCGCTCGAACGATGGGTCAGGCTATGGCCGTCAGGACTGCTCCGTCAGAGCTGAGCTTCGCCTACCGTCGCCCCGAGTGGAAGCGGTGACGCCAGCCCTCATCCAGCCTGCGCTCCGCCGCACTTTCCTCTGGGACGGGTTCCAGACACAGCAGGATCATCGCGAAACCGTTCGGCTGGAAGTACACCTGCTCGGAGAGGCCCGGCGCGCGCAGGTCGCGCTTCACATTGATCCAGAGATCGGGACTGCACGCGGCGATGTCACTCGCGCTGTTCGGCCGAGGCGGAGCGCTGCGATAGAGCGAGCCTGTCGGGACCGGGCTGCCGACCGCACAGATGATGTCCGGGAAGGAGAGGCTGCGGTAGCATCGCTGCACCCGGCCGTTGCCCACCACGACGACCGCGATCCGCTCGGGGTGGTACTGCACGTAGGCCCGAGCCGCCGCCTCCTTACCGACCGCGAAGTCCCGCGCGAGCGCGAGTACGTGCTGCAGATCGGACTCGCGGAAGGCCGCCATCGCCTCCCGCAGCAGGTGCGGGGGCATCAGCACGAGGCTGGCGAAGCGGTTGGCCTCGACCTCCCTGAGCTGTCGCTGGTCGCCCGCCTTCGCGGTGTGGCGGAGTAGGTCGGAACTCTTGCACAGGAACCGGCCGGGCTGGTCCGGGACGTGGTGCGCCATCAGGAAGTGGCCGAGTTCGTGCGCGATGGTGAAGCGGCGACGTGGTTCGCCCCCGCGCTTGGCGAGGATGATGGCCTCGGACCGCTTCGCGTCGGTCACAAGGCCGCCCTCGAAGTCGTCGGTGTCGAGGTCCTCGACCCCGAGGATGCCGAGGCGCGCGCACAGCTCCTGGATTGGCACGGGCACCGGAAGGTTCGGCTCGGCCTGTAGAATGCGTTTGACCAGCGCCTCCGGCGAGCTCGCGTCCGCTAGTTCCAATCTGCTGATCGGCATCCACGCAGCCCCATCCCGTCTCTGAGCCGATCCGTCAGGCCGCCCCGCACCCACGATCCCAAGATCGGACTGTGGAGAGTTTGTGCAGATGGTTACTCAACTGCGCCATCGCGAGTGGAGGCCATACTGACGCGGTTCGGCGGTCCCCACGGTCCCGACGACATCAGTGAGGCCGAGAGAGTAGCCGCGCTTGGCGAGCTGGCGCGGCGGCGAACGCTCGGTCGGGCGCCCTATCTCAAGAGCGTGAGTCGGCGGAACTGAGGTCGGCTGCTGAGACTACGCAAGGCGTAGCAGTAGGATGCGCGGATCGAACTTTTTTCTCAGCCGCTCCCTGCCGGATTGATCGTCGGCACCAAAGTGCGCGACCGCGAACTCTGTCAGCGCACCCACCTGGGCTGGTTCAGCACTAGTCACAGAAGACTTGCTCGCAACAAGGCTGGATGCGATTGCGCCCCCTATTTGAGGGATGTGTCCCCAAGCTCGTTATGGTCAAGCTTGTGGCAAGCGGGGGGATGAGCAGTGACCAAGGGGTAAAGTAACCGAGCCCCCGAGCGGGGTCGCCGATCCGATCTCGCGCGCTTCCTTCGCCGCAGCGTGGCAGTCACTCTCAGCGCGGCTGCGCTGGCGGGCTGCGCGACTCTTGCCCAACCGGGACCGGGCGGACGGCTGAAGGGTAAGCTCATCGTGCAATGGGTTGGCGAGAACCGGTTCGCCTACCTGCCGGACCCGAAGGACCCGCTCACCTTCGTGACCACCGACAATCGAGCCATCATCCCGCAGCCGATGTACACCGATGGCGGCTCAATTCCGCCTATCCTCCAGCCCATTCCTGGCTTCTCGCCCTGGGGGTATGGACCGGCCTACATCGTTCACGACTGGCTGTTCGAGCAGCACCGCTGCGGCTATACCGGCGCGGACCAGATCAGCTTCGAAGAATCTGCGCGCATTCTGGGCGAGGTGATCGACACGCTGATGCGCGAGGGCATGGTTCCGTGGAATCCGGAGGCTCGCGGTCTGATCGAGGCGGGGGTGCGGACGCCCATCGCGCGCCGGTTGTGGGACGCACCTCCAACCGGGACAAACTGTAAGACGCCGGCCGTGGCGAGCCTGCGCCGGGCCGCTCCCGAGGGGCCGACCGTTGTCCAGATCGACTTCTCACGCCCGCGACGGTTCCGCTAGACTCTGAAGCAGCCCAGCGTGGTCGCCACATGCCGGCTCTCAAACCTACTGCACGCCACACCTCCCTAAAGAGGCGGGGCGTCAGCCCTTGCACGCGCGAAGCCATTGTCTGTCAACGTCTGAAATAGGCCGGTACAAGCCGCTTCAAAATGTGGGCTATAAAGTGGGGTCACGGCCCTGGTGAGGCCAATTTCTCAAATCAAAGCAACGGCTTGAAGCAACCGAATGGCGGAGAGGGGGGGACTGCCCCAAACAGTCAAAAAGCTCAATAAAAACAGTGATTTTTCGTTCGGCTTCGAGCTTTCTTTGTACCAGGCGATTGTACCGTGGTCGAGGCCCATAACTCACATTGCGCGCCTCGGTGCTACCACCATGGCAAACCCAGCCTTCGTACGGCCACCCTAAAGGCTCCGACGCTAGCATCAGGCGGAGGTCTCACCCGGCCCAACTCTCCTTTTCCACGTCCAAGAGCCAGCGCCCGAAAGCCTAAATCTATTCCAGCACTCCGTCCCACTTGCGATAACAGATGGCCGAAGCGGGTTCGTTCATTGATGCCGGAGCGGCGCAATTCGATGAACGGGCAGATCAATCAGCATGTGGTCCGCCCGCTTACGTGTTTCGCGCACCTGTTTCCCGACGCATACTGCTTGGACGAACATCATACTTATGCAGAACTACGGTAATTACCCACCCCCTTGCGCGGGTTGGGTTTCGCTGATTCCCTCGTGGGATGGTTCGTACCGATCTTGAGCGGCTGAGCCGCGAGGAGTTGATCGAACTGGTGCTGCGGCTGCAGCGTCCGGATA
>NZ_VRVA01000230.1:0-3810 GCF_008039945.1 Methylobacterium sp. WL64 | reverse complement strand
CCAAACCACCATAGCGGCTCATCCTTTCTCTGTGCCAAAATCCAGGCTGGTATCCTTCGCGCGGTCGCGGCCAAAGATGCGTGCGAGGCCGGCGCGGTCGGGGATTTCGTCGGCCGACCAGTACACGTCGAGGCGGTCGCGGTGCCGGGTCATGCCGACATAGGCGGCGTGGCGGTCCATGTAGCGGGAGGCGAACAGGTAGGCGCGGTCCACGGTGACGCCCTGCGATTTGTGGACAGTCGCGGCATAGCCGTGATCGAGATGCGGATAGAGCGTCACGTCGATGGCGAGGCTGCGGCCGTCATCGAGGCGCACGGTCAGATAGTCGCCCGCGATGCGCTCGACGGTGCCGAGGCTGCCGTTCCGCACATTCAGGTCGCGGTCGTTCTTCAGGAAATAGATGCGGTCGCCGGGCGCGAACTCGCGCACGCCCTGCGCTGTCTCCACCTTCTGTCCGATGCCGATCTCATGGGCCGCGCGGCGGATGGCCCGCGCCCGGTCGTTCAGGGCGCGCACGTCGGCGCGGGTATAGGCCAGGATGATGTGCGACTGATGGGGAGCCGCACGGCGGGCCTCGTTCCATCGTCCGATCAGCGCCTTCATCGCGTCGGCGTGCGTGGCGTGCGCATGCACCATGCCTTCCCGCTCGTATCGATCGAGCGCATCGGCCGTCTGTGCCGTCGCAAGCGCGGCGGTCGCCGCGCGCTGCCAGGCCTCCCGCTGCCGGCGAACTTCCTTCAGGCGCGCCGCGCCGTACCGCTCCACGATCGCGCGGAACGCGGCGCCCGCCTCGATGGCTTGCAGCTGCTCGGGGTCGCCCACCAGAATGACCTTCGCGCCGGCCGTTCGCGCATGTTTCAGGAGGCGCGCCATAAGGCGCGATCCGATCATGCCGGCCTCGTCCAGCACCAGCACGTCGCGGTCGGTCAGGCGGTCGCGTCCCTTATCGAGCGCGTAAAGCAGCGAATGGAGGGTCTGGCTTTCGATGCCGGCACCGTGGGCGAGGGAGTCCGCGGCCACGCCGGACAGGGCCGCGCCGCGGACCCGGTAGCCCTGCGCCTCGAACGCTGCCCGCGCCACGCTGAACAGGGTGCTTTTGCCTGCGCCCGCGAAGCCCACTACGGCCGCCAGCCCCTCGGACCCGGTGACATGCCGCAAGGCGGCGTCCTGCTCGGCCGACAGGGTGATGGGGCTGCCGCGCAACGCCATGGCGAGGAGGGCAGGGGGGACCGCCTGGCGGTCGGCCTCGTGCATGGCCCGCGCATCCGCGACCATCTGGCGTTCGAGGGCGTGCAGGTCGCGCGCCGTGTAGCGGGCGCGTTCGTTCGGATCGGTTCCGACATGAACCAGCTCGTCCGACGCCATGACGGCGGCGATGGCCTGGCGCAGCACGTCGGGCGGGTAATGCTTCCAGAGGTGGCGCACCAGGTCGCCGCGCGTGAAGGTGGAGGCCTGCTCGGTGAGGCTGGCGATGATGGCGGCCGGATCGACAGCCCCGATGATGCGGCGGCGACTGCCGCCCTTCGCGGCGCGGCGCGCGTCCCTGCCGTCGAAGCGGGCGCGATTGGTCTGGCGCTCGTTGCTGCGCCTGCGCCAGGCCGTGCGCTGGTCCTCGCGCTGCCGGGCCTGGGACGCACGCAGCTGGGCGCACCGGGACAGGAAATCCGCTCGCAGGCCCGCGAGAGCGGCGAGGGTGCGGATGCCGGCCGCGCGGAGGGACCGCACGGCTTCATCATAGAAGCGTTCATGCGCCCGCCACTGACGGGCATGGCTCGCCCGCAAGGCGCGGTCCATCGCATACAGGTGGGCGTCCTGCTGCTTCTCGGCGGAGGCCGCCATGACGGTTGTGAGATTGTCGTTGCTCGTGGCCCGGTCGAACTCGAACACGGGGCGCGCCGCGCGCGGATCGTTGGCCGCGATGCGCTCGTCCCGGCGGGCGTTATTCTCGACGCGGGCCTTGCAGAAGATGCGGCCCCGGCTCTTTTCGTAAGCCTGCGCCCAACGGGACAGGGCCAGCTTGGTATTGCCATGCTTGGCGGCAACGCCGGTCGTCGGGTGAACCCGGTTCACGACGATATGCACGTGCGCGTGGTGGGTGTCGGTATGGGCGAGGATCACCGCCTGGTGTTCCTCCAGCCCCTGCAAGGCGAGCGTGGCCCGCGCCGCCTCCAGCTGGTCCTCTTTGGTCGGCCGCTCGTCGGGATGCCAGGAGAGGGAGTAGGCGTAGACGGGCCGTTCGAGCTTCCGGCCGGTGGCCTTCACGCCGGCCGCCTTCTTCAGGGCAGCGGTCGAGGTCGCCGTCCCCGCCATGACGCGCGCGGCGTTCTTCACGTTGGCCGTGGTGAGGTTGATCGTTTCGGTCCAGGCGACGCGCGCGTCCGTCGTGCCGTCCGAGTCCGGGCCGCGCTTGTCGTTCAGGTAATACGCGAAAGCGCCCTTAAAGCTGCGGCCGAGCTTCGTGACCACGGGAGTCATCGAAGCGATCCAGCATCAGGAAGATGCGCTCCTGCTGGGCTTCGATCTCGTCCAGCACCACCGCAAGCCGGTCGGCATGGGGCAGGCGTCCCGCATGGGCGTGGCGGGCGAGCTGGTTCAGGTTGTTGCCGGTGGCGGCAAGGACGGAGACGGTCTTGAGCAGGGCCTCCTGCGCGTCCGGCCGGCGCGGCAGCGAGTAACCGAAGGTGCGGCGTCGGATGAAGTCGGCGGGCGTGATGCCGAGGCCGGCCGCGAGGGCTTCGAGTTCGAGCAGTTCGGCCAACGTCATGCGGACGTTGACCTGACGGCTGCGTTGCTCGTGCGGCGCTTTTTTCGGCCTTGCCATGCTCCACCATTCACCACCATCACGAGCCAGTTCATGCCGGCCCGCACAGGGTGTCCAGAGGGGGATCGGCCCCCCTTGGCCAGAGGTTTTTGCTAGCAAAAACACATCTGGCTACCCTCCAATCGAGGATAACCAAATCTCGTAAAGTTATCGTTAAGTCATTACCATAAGTGAGGGTCAGAAAACGGCCCTGAACTGTCAGTTTTGCCAGTAATAACGGCCGTTTTCTCTTGCAACATTGGAGACAATACAACGATTCCAGTCAATCGGATCGTCAACGATCGTAGCCGTCACGCTCCTGCTGGTGGTCGCGCTCGCCCCGGCCGACTTCCGCCCGCCGTTCCATGCTCTCGGTGACGCGATCGAACGCAACGCGGGCGGCCATGGCCTTGTCGAGCTGGCGATCCTCGGCGCGATGGCGTTCGGTCATGGCGGCGGACTCCTTCGACAGCACGGCGGCGAAAGCGCGGGCATCGAAGGAGGGCAGGGTGGCTCTTGCCGCGCGCGCCTGTTCGTGGCGGGCATCGAGGGCGCGGCGTTCCTCCCTGTGGCGTTCGGTCTGGCGGTCGCGTTCGGTTCTCATCCAGGTGGCGCGATCCTGCTGCATCTGCTGGCGACGGGCATTGGTCTGGGCCTTGCCCTTATGGCGGGTCGCTTTTTGGCTGCTGCCGCGATCCTTGAAGCTGCGATGCTCGACAAAGACCCGTCCCGCCTTCCCCTCGGCCGCAAGCGCCTCGTTCATCGTGCCGGCCAGGAAGGCCCGAAAGGCCTTGATGTGGCGCGGTCCGTTCGACCACTGGTCCAGGTCACGGATTTTGCGGCCAAGCCCGTCAGGGGTCAGCTGGCGCGTCGTGGTGAGCATGTGGCAGTGATGGTTGCGGTGGTCGCCCTGCTTGCCCGGCTGGTGGATGGCGAAATCAGCGGCCAGGCCGTAGCGATCGACAAGGTGACGGGCGACCGCTTCGGCAACCCGCGACCGGCCGGCCTGG
>NZ_VRVA01000229.1:0-3892 GCF_008039945.1 Methylobacterium sp. WL64 | reverse complement strand
CGGCGCCTGAAACCAGCCATCAATGGCGTGGGTAATTACTCTCACGGCTCAGCCGCTCAAGATCACTTCGGCTTATCCCAGGAGGAAATCAGCGAAACCCAACCCGCGCAAGGGGGTGGGTAATTACGTTATAGTAGAAACGGCTCCAGTATCGAAGTACTTCGTTCTTTTGATCCTCTTCGGCGATTGACATGCAATCTTGGAGCAGTTGGTCTCCGTCGCTTGATATGCGATCAAATCTAACTCGATCTGTGTGATTTAGCTGAGATACTTCGAGATAGATCGCACCCTTCTCAAGCATGGCGTCAGCGAGCTCGCGCCGACTAGCTGTTTGGCGGAAAAAATTGATCATCTCGTCCGCCCAGGCATAGGCGATGCTTGGATCAGGATTGCCTCTCTCTTGTAAGCGGTAGGATCGAATCAACATTGAGAAGGCCTTGCCGAGCGTCTGGTGGCCGGTCTCACGGCGGTCTTGCAGCCCTGTATTGTACCAAGCTTGCTCGAATGCGGTCCGGGCTGTCGTTAGATCGGGAGGGAGCGTGCCCCGAGATAGGAGAGCGCCGGAGCTTTGGATCCGCTCAGCTACTTCTAACCAACGTTTTGCCGCATCGATCAGGGCTGATGCAGGGCTGGCCTGAACCTGAATAAGTGGGACGCTGCTGTAAGTTAGAGCGCTGCAAGCAGCCGAGTTGACGCCGCAATGCAAGACCCTGGTCGTCGCGCTCGATTGCGTCGATGCAAACGATATTGTTGCGCCGGCGAACAGCAGAATGGCACTTTGCTTCGGGCGTCTGGGCGGGCGAAAATCGTCCTCCAGCATGATCGACCCTCCCGAGAGTACAAACTGCCAGCGACAGGTGCGTTGGCTGCTCACGGTACAAGCGATCAGCGCCCATCGGCAACAGGCAGCGCCGCGAGATGCATGTGCCTGTACCCGCCAGCAAGCGCTGGAAGAGCATGATTTGATACGGCCGTTCCTGGTGACGGGCGGAGTAGGAAAGACTAAGCCTATTCCGGTTGAAGAGGGTTCGTTGCCGGGTTCGTCCCTTCCGCCAACGCTAATTCCTTAATGGGTGGTCGGGTGGTAGGGGTGGTGGCCGAACACGCCGTCGCATCACTGCGCCGGCCAGCCGTTGCTGGCGAAAAGCGCCTCCATCACAGCAGCCGTCCCCTCTGCGTCCTCCGCCATGACCGCGCGCTGGTAGAGGAGAACCGGCAGAGTTGGGTTGTTCGGCACGAAGCCCTGCTCAGACAGTAAGAAATTTTGCGGCTCCGCCAATGGCGCCCCGGTCGATCTAGTCTCGCCGCTCACGCGCCCTGCCCGACGTTGACGCTTCGGCCGCCGTTCACGACGAAGCTCTGCGCGGTGACGTAGTCCACGTCGGCACGCACGAGGTACGCGATCAGCCGCCCGATCTCGCGCGGGCACGCAGGCCGTCCGAGCGGGATGGCAGCAAGCTTCTTCTCTCACTCGACCAGATCGCCGTAAGCATCCGGCCTGGTTTGTGGGCGTGCCGGTCTCGACGGGCGGGACAGTTCAGGCTGCGTTCGCGACATGCTGATTGCCAGTCTGGGCGATGGACTTCGTATCCGACCGCGTCTTCGACGGGCGTCTGTTCCGGATTCTGACGGTCGTCGATTGCCACACGCGAGAGTCGCTCTCGCTCACATCGAGAGCCAACGTCCGCACCTACCGGGTTACCGAGGCTCTCGACGCCTTGGTTAGGTTGCCGGGGCGGCCCAAGAGCCTGCGGGTGGATAATAGACCGGAGTTCGTCGGCCGCATGCTCGACCGCTGGGCCTACGAGAATGGTGTCACGCTAGGCTTCTCTCGCGCTGGCAAGCCGACCGGCAACGCGCTGGTCGGGTCGTTCAACGGCCGCCTGCGCGACGAATGCCTGAACGCGAACTGGTTCTTGTCGTTGGCCGACGCGAGGAGCAAGATCGAGACGTGGCGGCGGCACTACAACGAGAGCCGTCCTCACACCGCCCTGGGGTGGCGAACGCCCCAGGAATTCGCCCTGGCGGCGGCCCTGCAGGCCGCCGAATGAGACCCGGAGGCTCACCTTTCGGCCGGACCAAGATCCGGGGGACCCTCACTTATCTGCACTGGTCCAAAATACCAGATTGATTCATGGCGAACCACAATCAAATAAATCGCGCTCATGTTTGTTCCTAAACCAGTAAGGACGATGAGTTTATGCTTTTCTTCTTGTGCGGGAGCCGATCATGTCGTCATGTCGCCTATCTCGACTGCTACAGACTGCCGTCAATATCCGAAAAATTCAAGGCATAGTGTTTGATTTATTGTTGAATCTATTTATATTAACTGCGGTGGCTGACCTGGTATCCGGAGTATCTTCCAGAGTATTGGCTGCCGAGTTCCGAATACCTAGCGACGATCAAGCTCAATATACTGTTGAAATACCTGACATATGGAAGCCGGAAGCCACCGAGGAAGGAGTTGACGTAACTTCTCCGGATGGTTCAACGTATATCGCTATCGAAGCAATTGATGCGTCATCGCCGGATACGGTGCTGGCAGAAATTAGGAGTTATCTTGCTCGCGAATCGGTGATTTTGAACGAGAAGACGAAAGCGGAGTCAAAATCCGTATTAGCTGGGAGAGAAGGAACGCGAATAACTTGGAATGCTAAAGAAGATGGGGAGCCGACATTTGTAAGTCTTTGGTATGTGCCCCCGGATAACAATAAGATACTTTACGTCCTTTATTGGGGTCCGACCTCGTCTTCCGCTGCTAATTCGCAAATTATTTCATCAATACTTCAAAGCTTAAAGTGACAATTTCGCCTCGTCACTCACTTAATTCCTGAGACTGTCTCCATCAGCCCAAATCGGATGTCCGGTTTCGGATGCGTTGCCAGCTTCGGCTTACTACCTCAAGGCGAAGTTACCGGAGGCCTGACGAACCGCCGCTTTGGAGAAGCGTCGCGGGCGATCCGGCTGGCCGAGTTAGGTCGGTAGGAGGCTGTCCGCTTTTCCGGCGTGTCGGCTCCAGAGCGGACCAGCCGACGACGGTTGCGAGGACGCATGCGACGGCTCAGACAATTTGTCCGGAACGTTTCAACGAGCGCAATTTTGTCCAGATGTCTGGCAAGCGCGGACAGCTCACTACGAGGGTGTACCCGGGGGCCGGGTGGCCGCCCTCGTGTTGAGGCGATCAATGAAGCCGCAACGCTCACACCACGCGCTGATGTATGTTTTTACTTTTATCTAATATCTTTTAAGCGGTAGAATGTATCAGGGTATTAAGAATCCCGTGTGACGGGGCGTCTTTTTTGTCTGATTAGTATCAGCACGTTGCTAAAAAAACACGATCTGATACAACTAGACTCGTTGCCGATCGGCGAAAATTGGTAAGAAAATGATATCTAGAGAGGATATTTATCGAGCGGTCTGGGGAAGTCCCATCAATATGGCCGCCGATCAATTTGGCGTATCGGAAGTATATCTAATTCAGATTTGCAATTTGTTTAATGTGCCAGTGCCGTCGCCTAGCTATTGGGGGAAACTCGGAGCGGGAAAGCAGGAGCCTCGAATGCCGCTGCCGCCGCTTCGTCCTGGGGATCCGGAGAGCTGGTTTCAGGCAATCGAGCCCACGGCGAGTGTTAGGTCTGCCGCCCCGCCGCCTACAGTGGAAAAGAAGAAGTACCCGATCGCACGTGATGCAGTACACCGTCTTATCAGGGGCGCGAGGGTGCACTTCGAGGCGGGTCGGCTAGTCGAGAAGGGGGCGTATCTGAAGTAATTACCCACCCCCTTGCGCGGGTTGGGTTTCGCTGATTCCCTCGTGGGATGGTTCGTACCGATCTTGAGCGGCTGAGCCGCGAGGAGTTGATCGAACTGGTGCTGCGGCTGCAGCGTCCGGATA
>NZ_VRVA01000022.1:0-66964 GCF_008039945.1 Methylobacterium sp. WL64 | reverse complement strand
CACCCCGCTGGTGCCGGTGGTGTACCGGATCAACATGCGCGACCCCAACAGCCTGTTCACCACCCAGGCGTTCCGCATGCGCAACCGCGACCTGATCTACGTCTCGAACGCCCCGTTCACCGAGGTCCAGAAGGTGCTGACCGCCTTCAGCGGCGTCACCGGCCCGCTCAGCTCCGCGGCCACCGCCTACGCCTACGCCAAGTAGGCTGGCCGACACGCCGGCCTCCGGGCCGGCGTGGGATCCGGAGCCCACATGCAAACAGGGCGCGGATGCCATCCGCGCCCTGTTTGCATGTGGGGGTGGTGGAACGCGCCGAGACCGGCGCGGTCCGGATGCTCAGCCGCGCTTGGCCAGAAGCTGCTCGATCAGCGAGCCGCCCTTGTCGATCGCCGTCATCTCCTCGGCCACCGCGTTCACGGTGTCGCGGATCTGGTCCGCGGTGTGCTCGGATGTGAGGAAGAAGCGCAGGCGCGAGGCCCGCTCGGGCACGGCCGGGTGGATGATCGGCTGCACGTTGATGCCGCGGCGGAACAGGCGGTCCGACAGGGTCACGGCCTTGAGCGAGTCGCCCACGATGATCGGCACCACCGCGAGGCCGAGGCTGAAGCCGGTATCGAGGCCAAGCTTCTTGGCGGTGGCGAGGAACAGCGTGCCGTTCTGGCGCAGGCGCTCGACCCGCTCCGGCTCGGCATGCATCACCGCCAGCGCCGCCTCGGCGGCGGCGGCGAGCGGCGGCGACATGCCGACGCTGTACACGAAGCCGCCCGCCGTGTGCTTGAGGTACTCGATCAGCGCGATCGGGCCGCAGATATAGCCGCCGCATGTCGAGAGCGTCTTCGACAGCGTGCCCATCCAAAGGTCGACCTCCTTCGGGTCGACGCCGCAATGCTCGAACAGGCCCGCCCCGGTGCGGCCGGTGACGCCGAGGCCGTGCGCCTCGTCGACCATAAGCCACGCATCGTAGCGCTTCTTGAGCGCGACGAGACCCGCGAGGTCCGGCGCGTCGCCGTCCATGCTGTACAGGCCCTCGACCACGATCAGCGCCCGGCGGTGCTCGTGGCGGGTGTTCTGGAGCAGGCTCTCCAGGGCGTCGAGGTCGTTATGCGCGAAGGAGCGGCGCTGGGCGCCGGAGAGCTGCGCGCCGGTGACGATGCTGTTGTGGGACAGCGCGTCGTGGAAGATCACGTCGCCGGCTTCCAGGAGCGCCCCGATGGTCGTGACGTTGGTGGCGTGGCCGCTCACCATCACGATGCAGCCTTCGGTGCGGTAGTGCTTGGCCAGGGCCTGCTCGAGGCTGATATGGCCCGGCCGCTCGCCCGCCACCACACGGCTCGCCGACGCGGAGGTGCCGTAGGCGTCGATCGCCTCCCGGGCCGCGTTGCTGACCCGGGGATGCCCGTTCAGGCCGAGATAGTCGTAGGACGAGAAGTTGGTGAAGGTCTTCTGGTCGATCCGCGTGGTCGCACCGGCCTTCGCGTCGTGGACGCGAAAGAACGGGTTGCCCAGCCCGATCAGCTGCGCCGCCTGGCGCTGCAGCTGCAGCTCGCGGTAGCCCGGCAGGTTCTCGAAGTTCTGTGCGGCCGATTGCCCGGCCGGCGAAGCCGCCTTGACGGGCGCCGGGCGCGGCGTCGCGCGTCCGAGGCGGTTCGTCACGAAGCCGGCGAGCGCCGCGCGCCCGCCGTCAGGCCGTGCCGTATCGGTCATGAGTTGGTCTCTTTGAGCTCGCTGTTGGTCTTCTCGATGAGTTCCCTGAGCGGCGCCATCATCTGCGCGTCGATCTCACCACCGATATGCTTCGAGACGAGGCTCATCGCGACACCGGCCGCTTCATCCATGGGCGCGGAAACCGCCTGAATTAAGGACTCCGACAACTCGTTGACCGTCATGCCGGACGACAGGCCGGCGGGCGGCGCATCGAGGGCGAAGCGCTCCTGCAGGCTGGCGCCGAGCTCGACGCCCATCAGCGAGTCGAGGCCGATCTCGGAGAGCTGGCGCACGCGGCTGATATCGTCCTTGGGCAGGCGCAGGATGCGCGCGATGTCCTCGACGATCGCGTCCGACACCGTCTTGCGGACCGCATCCACGTCGCCACCCTTGAGGAGCGCGCCGATGTTGATCGCCTGGACGCCGCCGGCCTCCGCCTGCTGATCCGACCCGAGACCGGCGTAGCTCGGCGAGCGCATCGTGGCGAGCCGCTCGCGCGCCTTGCCCCAATGCATCGCCGCGATGGCGATCACCGCCTCGTCTGGCGAGGTCCCCTGACTTTCCAAGGCGTCCGCCATCAGCTCGAGGCAGCGGCGCGCCTCCATCGGTGTGACGCCGACGCGGCCGGCGAGGCCTTCCATGACCGCCTTGTTGCGGGCGAGCATGCCGACATCGCCGATCGCGCCCCAGGCCACCGCCAGCGCGGGCAGGCCGCGGCGACGGCGCTGCCGGGCCAGGCCTTCCATGAAGCCGTTGGCGGCGACGTAGGAGCCCTGGCCGGGGTTGCCGATGAACGTCGTCGCCGACGAGAACATCACGAAGTAGTCGAGGCTGCGGTCCCGGGTAGCGGCGTCCAGGTGCTGGGCACCGACCACCTTCGGGCCGATCACGGCGTCCAGCGCCGCCGCGTCGATGTTCGCGATCAAGCCGTCCTGAAGCACCGCCGCGGCGTGGAGAACGCCCGCGAGCGTCTTTCCACCCTGCTCGATCTCCACGATCAGGCGATCCACCGCCGAACGGCTGGTGATGTCGACGGCCTTGGCCTCGACCTTGACGCCGCGCCCGGCGAGTTCGGCGACGATCGCCTTGGCCTCGTCGGTGGTCGCGCCCTTGCGGCCGGCGAGAACGAGGTGCCGGGCGCCCCTGTCGACGAGCCAGCGGGCCGCCTCCAGGCCGAAGCCGCCGAGGCCGCCGGTCACGAGGTGGACGCCGGTCTCCGAGACCGTGAACGGCCGCTTGGTCTCCTTGATGATCGTGCCGGCCTTGGGCGGGCTGATCACGATCTTACCGATGTGACCCGATTGCTGCATCAGCCGGAACGCGTCGGAGGTCTCGGCCGCCGTGAACGGCTGGTAGGGCAGGGGCTTGAGGCCGCCGTCGTTGAACAGGGCCATGACCTCCCGGAACATCCGCGCGCCGTCGTCGCCCTGGTGCTGGATCACCTGATCCAGGTCGACGCCGAAGTAGCTGAGGTTCCGCCGGAACGGACGCAGGCCGATATGGGTGTTGGCGACGTAGTCGCGCTTGCCCAGCTCGACGAAGCGGCCGAACGGCCGGAGGGCGTTGAGCGAGCGCTCCATCGCCTCGCCGAACAGGCTGTTCAGTACGATGTCGACGCCGTCGCCGGTGATCGCCCGGATCTCGTCCACGAAGGCGAGGGAGCGGGAATCGAGCACGTGCTCGGCGCCCAGCGCCTTCACCAGGGCCCGCTTCTCGCGGGAGCCGGCAGTGGCGATGACCCGCGCGCCCTTCAGCTTGGCGATCTGCAGCGCAGCGAGGCCGACGCCGCCCGCGCCGCCATGGACCAGCACCCACTCGCCGCGCCGCATCCGGGCGCAGGAGACGAGGCCGTAATAGGCGGTCAGGAACGCCACCGGGACGGTCGCGGCCGCCATCGGGTCCAGGCCCTGCGGACTCGGCGCGACGACGATCTCGGGCACCACGATGTGGGTGGCGAAGCCCGACTGGGCGAAGGCGACGACCGGGTCGCCGGCCTTGAAGCCCTTCACGCCGGGGCCGACGGCGGTGACGCGGCCGGCGCATTCGAGGCCGAGGCGGGGGCCGGCGAAGCCGTCCTCCAGGATCTCCTCGGGCAGCATCGAGAGCGCCCACAGGACGTCGCGGAAGTTCAGGCCGGTGGCCTCGACCGCGATCTCGATCTCACCCTTGCCGGGGGTGCGGCGCTCGGCCGGACCCCAAACCATCTCGTTGAGGCCGCCGGTGTTGCTGCGCTCCAGGCGCGCGGCCTCGGCGGGGACGGCATCCGCCGGATCCCGGTGCTTCGGCCGGCCGGCATGGAAGCGCACGACCTGCGTCCGCTCGTCGTCGAGGACGATCTCGGTCTCCGGCGTACCGGAGAGGATGAGGTCGCGCAGGCGCTCGGACGCCCGCTTCGACGACATCTCGGGCGAGAGGTCGATGCGGCGAACGTCGAGGTTCGGCGCCTCGTTGGCGAGCGTCCGGGAGAACGCCCACACGCCGGCCTCGATGTTGGTGGTCTGGCCGCCGCGGTCGCGGGTGGCGCCCGGCGCCACGACCCACAGGCGGGTCTGGCGGGCACCGAGATGCTCCGTGCAGCGCTTCAGGCTGAGGCAGCGGTCGCGCAGCCGCTCGGATGCCTCGCCGCCGCGGGTGAAGGCGCCGGCCAGGAACACCACCGTGTCGGGGGTCTCCTTCTCCAGCTCCATCAGCGACGTCTCGGAGTCGAGGATGATCGAGACGTGCACGCCGCCCGCGACCAGCAGGGTCGCCAGGGACGAGGCTGTCTCGGCCGCGAACTCGTCGTCCGAGCCGATCACGAAGGCGAAGCTCTGCGCCGGGGCGGGGCCCGGACGCACCGGGGCCTCGGCGACCAGCAGCAGGTCGTCGCCGTTGGCCGACGCCGCGCGCTCCACCGCGACCTTGACCAGGCCGTGGGCGCTGAGCGTGCGCTGCCAGCCCTCGATATCCTCGAGGCGGCCGACGGGCATGCCGCCCACGGCCTCCTCGAACCAGCCGCCCGTGAGGCCGAACACGAGGTCGCGGAACAGGGACGCGCCCGGCTCCACGGCCACCAGCAAGCCACCGGTGGCGAGCGCCCCGGAGAGCTGCCCCGGCAGGGCGCGGTCGCCGCGATGCAGGCTGCCGGCCGCCAGGATCAGGTCGAAGCTGCCGGGGGCGAGTTCGTCGGCAGCCTCGACGACGGCGGCGCCGTTGGTGAGCGACAGGCGGGCACGCTCGGCGAGCCGGCGATCTGCCTCGAACACGGTGAGCCGGGCCTCGGCCGCGGCGGCGAAGGCCGCAGCCTGGGCGGAGAGCGGGCCGAATCCGACCTGCAGGACCCGCAGGGCGCGCTCCTTCGGCAGGTGTCCGCGGCTGGCCTCGATCAGGCCGGCGACCACGTCGGCCGTGTGGCGGGCGGTGGCCGAGCGCATGACGAAGGCGTCGATCGCGCCCTGAGGCAAGGCCGGGGCCTCGGTCAGCTTGCCCGCGAGCAGGCGATCGACCATGGCGCCGACATCGGCAATCAGCACCAGTTCGGCGGAGAGATCCGGGTGGTCGCCCGCGATCCAACGCATGATCTCGTCGGGAGCCGGCAGCGCCGAGCCGTCTTCGCCCAGGGTCCAGTTCTGGCCGGCACGCTCGGCCAGGCCGCTGCTCTCCAGGGCGTAGAGCGCGTTCAGCACCCAGGGGCGCAGGGCCTCGGGCACCCGCCGGTCGGCGACCGAGACGGTCCCGCCCTCGGCCAGCCCGGAGGCGAGACGATAGGCCAGCGAGGTCGCCCAACCCTCCAGCAGGAGGTGGCCCGGGGACAGGGCGGCGTCGGCCGGCCCCTTCGCCTCGGCGGTGAGCGGACGCAGGCGGGCGGCCACGCTCGGCCGGCGCTCCATCGGGATCGCGGTCGGCTCGGTGGCGAGTTCCGGCACCTGCGAGATCGCGAAGGCCGAGAGGTCGCCGCCGCCCTTGGCGCGCAGGGCCTGGAAACGGCCCTCGCGGATCGTGGCGACCACTGCGCCGTCGGCGTCGAGCAGGGTGAAGTCGGCCAGGATCGAGCGCTCGTTGCAGCGGCGCGTCCGGATGATCGAACGGGCGATCACCGCACCGGGGCGCAGAAGCCGCACCTCGCCGAAGCGCACCGGGATGTAGGCCTTGCCGGCGTTCTCGCCGAGCAGGTCGGCGAACAGCAGGATCAGCCCGTGGAAGCAGGCGTCGAGGCGGGCCGGGACCAGGGTGAACCGGTCGTCGGCCACGGCCGGCAGCAGGTCGGACACGATGGTGGTGTCATCCAGCCGGGCGCTCATTGCGACCTGCTGGAAGCTCGGGCCGAAGCCGAGGCCCGAGGCCCGGGCGCGGCCGTAGAGCGCGTCGCCGGACAGGACCTGCTCGCCGGCGGTGTCGAAGTCGAACCCGTTCAGGTCGGGCGCCTTCGGAGCCGTGAACGTGCCGTCGACGATCTTGGCCTGGGCGTGGAGCTGCCAGGGGGTCTGGGTCAGGCGCGGGCGGCTGAGGACCTGGATGCCGTTGCCGGTCCCCGACAGACGCACCGCGACCTCGCGCAGGGCCTCCTCGGCGAACACCATGGGCGACAGGATCTCGAAATCGGCCAGCACCACCTCGTCGTGGCGCATCGCCTCGCGGACGCAGGCCAGCGCCATCTCGACGAAGCCGGCGCCGGGCATGATCACCTGGCCGTCGACCCGATGATCCTCCAGCTCGGGCAGGGTGGCCGGATCGACGAAGCCGTTCCACTCCAGGCCGTCGAAGGTGGTCCGCGATCCGATCAGCGGGTGGTAGGGGCGGGCGCTCATCGCGCCGACGCTCTCCGGGGTGTCGGCCAGGCGGAACGGACGCCGCTGCCACGGATAGGTCGGCAGGCGCACGTCGCCCCGGGGGGCGTCGCCGAAGAGCAGGGATTCGTCGACCTGCGCGCCCTGGACCAGGGCGGCGCTGACCGCCTTGGCGATCGGGTCGCCGCCCGACGCCTTGCGGTGCATGACGCCGACCGTGGCGGTCTCGATGCCGAGCGGCTCGACCGCGTCGCCGACATGGGACATCAGCGTCGCGCGCGGGCCGACCTCGACGAACACGCGGGCGCCGCGGCGGGTGGCATCCTGCACGGCCTCGCTGAAGCGCACCGGCTCGCGGATGTTGCGCCACCAGTAACCGGCGCCGAAATTGTCGCCCTCCAGCACGCTGCCGGTGACGGTGGAGACCATCGCGGTGGTGCCGGCCTTCGCCTTCAGCCCGGCGAGATCGCGCAGCAGCGGCTTCTCGGTCGGGTCCATTAGGCGCCCGTGGAAGGCGTAGGCCAGGTCGAGCTTGCGGCCGCGGCGGCGCTTGCGCGACAGCGCCTTCAGGGCGGCCTCGATATCGGCCACCGGCCCGGCGACCGTGACGGCCTTCGGGCTGTTGTAGGCGGCGATGTCGAGGGACGGGTAGTCCTTGAGGAAAGCCTCGACCTCCTCGGACGGCATCAGCAGCACCGCCATGGTGCCCTGGCCGTGCGTCGTCTCCTGGTGGTGGCTGCGGTAGTAGATGACCCGGACCGCGTCCTCGAGGCTCAGGACGCCGGCCGCCTCGGCGGCGGCGATCTCGCCGACGCTGTGGCCGAGCACGTAAGAGGGGATCAGGCCCTTGGCCTTGAGGGCCGCCGTCGAGGCGCTCTCGATGGCGAAGATCAGCGGCTGCGAGACGCTGGTGAGCGCCAGGCGCTCGTCGAGGTCCTCGGCGTAGAGGGCCTGCTTCAGCGACCAGTCGGCATAGGCCTGGAACAGGGTGTCGACCCGGTCGAAGGCGGCCCGGAAGGTCGGGTTCTCCTCGTAGGCCTCGCGGCCCATGCCGGCCCACTGGCTGCCATTGCCGGAATAGACGAACGCCACCTCGGCGGCGCGGTCGACCGCGGTGCCGGTGAAGGCGTCCTGGGCATCCTCGCCCTCGCCGACGGCGCGCAGGGCGGCGGCCACGTCGGTCTTGCCGTCCAGCGTGATCGCCAGGCGGGCGGGCAGGCGCTCGCGCCGGTGCGCGACCGCGGCGGCCACCGTGGCGATCCGGCCGGGCTCGGCTTCGAGCCGCTCGGCATAGTCGAGGGCGAGCTCGTTCAGCGCGGCGCGGGTCTGGGCCGAGAGCAGCAGAACCTGCGCGGACGGCGCCGGGGTGGCCTCCGCCGCCTGCGTGCCGACGTTGCCGTCGGTGATCACGACGTGCGCGTTGGTGCCGCCGAAGCCGAAGGAGTTCACGCCCGCGTAGCGCTCGCGCGGACCGCGGGTGATCGGCAGCGCCTCGCGGACGACGCTGAGGTTCAACTCGTCGAACGGGATGTCGGGATTCAGCTCGGCCGCGTGCAGCGAGGGCGGCACGAGATTGTGCTCCAGCGCCAGCGTCGCCTTCATCAGGCCGGCGAGGCCGGAAACCGGCTCGGTGTGGCCGATATTCGTCTTGATCGAGCCGATCGGCAGCGGCGCCTGACGGCCGCGCCCGAGCTTGGTCCCGATGGCCGAGGCCTCGATCGGGTCGCCCACCGGGGTGCCGGTGCCGTGCGCCTCCATGAAGGCGAGGTCGTCGAGGCCGATCTCCGCGTCGCGGTACACCCGCTCCAGCAGGGCGCCCTGGGCGTAGCCCGAAGGCAGCGAGATGCCGGTGGTGCGACCGTCGGAATTGATGCCCGAGGCCACGATCCGGGCGCGCACGGTGGCGCCGTTGCGCCGCGCGGCCTCGGCCGATTGCAGCACGAACACCACGCCACCCTCGGAGCGCACGTAGCCGTCTGCGTTCTTCGAGAACGCCTGGCACAGGCCGGTGCGCGAGAGCATCTGCGCGGTGGAGAAGCAGATGAAGTTGAACGGGCTCGCCAGCACGTTGACGCCGGCCACGACCGCGGTGTCCACGCGGCCCGACTGGATCGCCTGCACGGCGTTGTCGAAGGCGACGAGGGAGGACGAGCAGGCCGTGTCGACCGTGAAGCTCGGGCCCTTCAGATCGAAGATATACGAGATGCGGTTCGAGATGATCGAGAGCGTGTTGCCGGTGGCCGCGTAGGCGTCGCCGGAGGCCGCGTCGAGGATGCGCAGGTTGCCGTAATCGAGCGACGAGGCGCCGACGAACACGCCGATGTTGCTGCCGGCCACGCTCGACGGGCGCAGGCCTGCATCCTCGAGGGCTTCCCAGGTCAGCTCCAGCAGCATCCGCTGCTGCGGATCCATCTGCTCGGCCTCGCGGGGCGAGATGCCGAACACGGCCGGGTCGAACGACCAGATATCGTCGATGACGCCCGCGGCCCAGGTGTAGCTCTTCCCGCGCTCCTGGGCGCGCGGATGCGCGAACCGGTCGAGGGAGAAGCGGTCACTGGGAACCTTGCTGACGGCGCAGCGTCCCTCGGACAGGAGTTGCCATAGCCCATCGACGCTGGGGGCCCCGGGCAGTCGGCATGCGCGTCCGACGATCGCAATGTCTGTACGTTGTGTCACGTTCGGTTCGCACACGCTCGTTATCGGAAGTCGGCTCGGCTCGCGACGAGTGAGTACCGTCTCACCCCTTACTGTGGCACCATTGCGGTGTCCAACCTGCCCCCAGGCAAGGTCATCCCCGCCCGGCCAGATTGCGCCGCGCTGTGACATGTATTCATCAGACTGCAGTCCAGTGCCGGCGGCCGAAATGCCAAGTTTGCTCGGCATGACGGCCTGTTGAGACGGTCGCGCGACCATCGAAATGCCACAGTTGCGCGTCGGCGGACGGAGCCCGTCTACCCGGGCCGCGAGGGTTTTCCAAAGAGATCTTTGCTGCAGCCTGCAGATCTAGAACCGCAACGGGACGGCTCATCGCTGGTCCGCCAACGCTCAAGACGTGCCCGGAGCGGCATAATCCTTGGCGCTATCCTTGGATCGTCCGACGCCGCGATAGGTGAAACCGTGGCGCTCGGCCGTCTCGGGATCGTAGATGTTGCGCAGGTCGATGAGCACGGGCGCGGACCCGGCCGGCGCCATGGTCTGCCGCAGCCGGTCGAGATCGAGCGCCCGGAACGCGTTCCACTCGGTGACGATCACCAGGGCGTCCGCGCCCTCCGCGCAGGCATAGGCGCTCTCGGCATAGTCCAGGTCCGGCATCAGCGCCCGCGCCTGGTCCATCCCCTCCGGGTCATAGGCGCGCACCTTGGCGCCGGCATCCTGAAGGCCGGCCACGATTGACAGGGACGGCGCCTCGCGCATGTCGTCGGTGTCGGGCTTGAAGGTCAGGCCGAGCAGGGCCACGGTCTTGCCCCGGACGCTGCCGCCGCAGGCCTTGATCACCTTGCGGGCCATGGCGCGCTTGCGCTGATCGTTGACCGCCACCACGGTCTCGACCAGCCGCAGCGGCGTGCCGGCATCCTGGGCGGTCTTGACCAGAGCCAGCGTGTCCTTCGGGAAGCACGAGCCGCCGTAGCCAGGGCCGGCATGGAGGAACTTGCCGCCGATCCGGTTGTCGAGGCCGATGCCGCGGGCCACCTGCTGCACATCGGCGCCGACCTCCTCGCACAGGTCCGCGATCTCGTTGATGAAGGTAATCTTGGCCGCCAGGAACGCGTTGGCGGCGTACTTGGTCAGCTCCGCCGTGCGGCGACTGGTCACCACGATCGGCGCGGCGTTGAGATAGAGCGGCCGGTAGACCTCGCGCATCACCGCCTCGGCGCGGGGATCCTCGCTGCCGACCACGATCCGGTCCGGACGCTTGAAGTCGGAGATCGCCGCGCCCTCGCGCAGGAATTCCGGGTTCGACGCCACGGCGACATCCGCCTCGGGCCGCAAGTCACGGATGATGCGCTCGACCTCATCGCCGGTGCCCACCGGGACCGTCGACTTCGTCACCACCACGGTGAAGCCCGAGAGCGCCCCGGCGATCTCCCGGGCGGCATCGAACACGAAGGACAGGTCGGCGAAGCCGTCGCCGCGCCGCGAGGGGGTCCCCACCGCGATGAACACCGCGTCGGCCTCGGCCACGGCGTCCTGCAGGCTGGAGCCGAAGGCGAGGCGGCCCTGGCGGACGTTCTCGGCGACGAGGGCGTCGAGCCCGGGCTCGTAGATCGGCATGCGGCCGGCGTTCAGGCTCGCGATCTTGTCCGGGTCGCGGTCGATGCAGACCACGCTGTGGCCGAAATCGGCCAGGCAGGCCCCGGACACCAGGCCCACATACCCGGCCCCAATCATCGCAATCCGCATACGGCCCTCCCGGCGACCCGCCGTGCGGCTCGTTGCACTGCAGCATGATCCGAGACCAGCGACGATGCAACCCGGGCCGCTCGGCAGCGCCCATTTCTATCATGCGCATGCAACACCGCGGAAACACGACTGTTTTTTGACAGCGTCGACGCTCGCAGCTTGACGGGGGCCGGAGCTTGTCGCCGGCGCGGGCCTTCCGCAGGCGCGTTCGCGGCTTCGCAGCGCGGTCGGCTTCCTGTAGAAGCGCGCCCGCCGGCCGAACGAGGCCGGGCGCCGCCAGGCCCCATACATAGGATCGGCGAAGGACCGCGATGACCGAATTGCCGAACGTGCACGTGCGCGCCGAAATCCTGGCCCAAGCGCTGCCCCACATGCAGCGCTACGACCAGGAGATCGTGGTCATCAAGTATGGCGGCCACGCCATGGGCGACCGCGCCGCGGCCGAGGATTTCGCCGAGGACATCGTCCTCCTGGAGCAATCCGGCGTGAAGCCGATCGTGGTGCACGGCGGCGGCCCGCAGATCGGCAAGATGCTGGACCGGCTCGGCATCCAGTCCGAGTTCCGCGGTGGCCTGCGGGTCACCGACGAGGCCACCGTCGAGGTGGTCGAGATGGTCCTGGCCGGCTCGATCAACAAGCAGATCGTCGGCTGGATCTCGGCGGAGGGCGGCCGGGCCATCGGCCTGTGCGGCAAGGACGGCAACATGGTCCGCGCCAAGCGGGCGATGAAGACCGTCATCGATCCGGAGAATCACACCGAGCAGACCGTCGATCTCGGCCTGGTCGGCGAGCCGGACCATGTCGAGCGCGGCGTCCTCGACGCGGTGCTGAAGGCCGAGCTGATCCCGGTCCTCGCGCCGGTGGCCTACGGGGCCGACGGGCAGACCTACAACGTCAACGCCGACACCTTCGCGGGTGCCATCGCGGGGGCTCTGCGGGCCAAGCGGCTGCTGCTGCTCACCGATGTCCCGGGCGTGCTCGACAAGGACAAGAAGCTGATCCCCGAGCTGACCGTGGAGGATTGCCGGCGCCTGATCGCCGACGGCACGATCACGGGCGGCATGATCCCGAAGATCGAGACCTGCATGTACGCAATCGAGCGGGGTGTGGAGGCGGTCGTCATCCTGGACGGCAAGGTCAACCACGCGGTGCTGCTGGAGCTGTTCACCGATTACGGTGCCGGCACCCTGATCCGCCGGAGCTGATCTCCCTGGGACGGCGATGGGCGGATCGGACGCGGCAACGCCCGCGCCGCTCGCGCATTGTCGTCGTCCCGGCTCAGCCTCGCGCAAGCCCGCGCTGCAAGCCTGACCGCTCCAGGGCGCCGATTCCGGAGGGATCGTCGGCCGGGCCCGCATCGCACCGAGGGTTTTGGGCTGCATCCGATTGCAACGCGATCGGGCCTGGCCCTAGAATCCCTCAGGTTCAGGATCTCAAAGGGACACGGTGCACCACCCGGAGAAAGCCCAGTTCACCACACCCGCCTCCCGTGGGTTTGCCGATGTCGACACCTGGGTGTTCGACCTCGACAACACGCTCTATCCGAGCGACGCGCAGGTCTGGCCGCAGGTGGACGAGCGCATCACGCTCTATGTCATGCGGCTCTATGGGATCGACGGCATCTCGGCCCGCGCCCTGCAGAAATACTTTTACCACCGCTACGGCACGACCCTGACGGCGCTGCTGACGGAGGAGGGGGTCGATCCGCACGACTTCCTCGATTTCGCCCATGACATCGACCACTCGACGATCAAGCTCGACCAAAGCCTCGGCGACGCGATCGAGCGGCTGCCCGGGCGCAAGCTGATCCTGACCAACGGGTCGCGCCGCCATGCCGAGAACGTCGCGGCCAAGCTCGGTATCCTCGACCATTTCGAGGACGTGTTCGACATCGCAGCCGCCAACTTCGTGCCGAAACCCGAGCGCTCGACCTACGAACGGTTCCTGGACGCCCACGGGGTCGAGCCGACTCGCGCCGTCCTCTTCGAGGACATCGCCCGCAACCTCGCGGTACCGCACGATCTCGGCATGGCCACCGTGCTGGTCGTCCCCAAGATCGTCGACCCCTACCGCGAGGCCTTCGAGCAGGAGGCGGTGCGCGAGCCGCATATCGACCACATCACGGACGATCTGGCCGCCTTCCTGTCGGCCTGCGTGCTGCCCGAGGCCACGCGGGGCTCAACGGCCGCGGATCGCCCCTGACGCGACGGCCGGCATCGGCAATCGACAAGCCGTCGGGGATCCTGTAGAGGGCTGCGCAACTCACAACAGGATCGCCGAAATCCTGGTGCCGGACGCCCATGAGGGGCGGCACGGCGCAACGGCTGGAGCTATGCCATGAACATCATCGAGCAGCTGGAGCGCGAGGAAGTCGCGCGCCTCGCCAAGACCATTCCCGATTTCGAGCCGGGTGACACGCTCATCGTCAACGTCCGCGTCAAGGAAGGCGAGCGCACCCGCGTCCAGGCCTACGAGGGCGTCTGCATCGGTCGCCAGGGCGGCGGCCTCAACGAGAGCTTCACGGTCCGCAAGATCTCCTACGGCGAGGGCGTCGAGCGCGTCTTCCCGGTGCATTCGCCGATGATTGATTCGATCAAGGTCGTCCGCCGGGGCAAGGTGCGCCGGGCCAAGCTGTACTACCTGCGCGACCGCCGCGGGAAATCGGCCCGCATCGTCGAGCGCACCGATCGCTACAAGTCCAAGGATACCCCGAAGGCGGCCCCCGCCGCCGCCGAGTAAGGCCCTCGGGTACCCCGGCTCGCAGCCGGGGAACCCGCAGTTTTCAACCGGCCCGGCTCAGCCTGGCCGGTTTTTTCATGCAAGCGGCTCAGGCGGCCCGGACCCGATCGAGGAAGTGGGTGATCTCCGCGGAGAGCAGCCTGGACTTCTGCGACAGTTCGGCGGCGGCACCGAGCACCTGCTCGGCCGCGCCCCCGGATTCCTGGGCGGCGGTCGAGACCTCGGCGATGTTGCCGGTCACCGTGCTGGTGCCGTCCGCCGCCTGCGCCACGCTGCGCACGATCTCGCCGGTGGTCGCCTCCTGCTCCTCGATCGCGGCCGCGACGCTGGTGGCCAGCGTGTTGACCTCGGTGACCGTGCGGCCGATCTCCTGGATCGCCTCCACGGCCTGCCGGGTCGAGACCTGCACGGCGCCGACCCGGATCGCGATCTCCGCCGTCGCCTGCGCGGTCTGGTTGGCCAGTTCCTTCACCTCGCTGGCCACCACCGCGAATGCGCGCCCGGCCTCGCCGGCGCGGGCCGCCTCGATCGTGGCGTTGAGCGCGAGGAGGTTCGTCTGGCTGGCGATCGCCGCGATCATGCTGGCCACCGCGCCGATCTTCTCCGCGCCCTCGGCGAGGTCGCGCACGATCGCGTCGGTCCGCTGCGCCTCCGTGGCCGCCTGGCCGATCATGGCCGACGAGCGCGCCATCTGGCCGGAGATCTCCCGGATGGTCGTCGACATCTCCTCGGTCGCAGCGGCCACGGTCTGCACGCTGGCGGAGGTCTCCTGCGCGGCCTCGGCGACCTGGGCGGAGCGCGCGCTCGTCCGCGTCGCGCTCTGCGCCATCGTGGCGGCGTTGGCCTGCATCGCCGTGGCGGCGGAGGTCAGGCCCCGCATCAGGGTCCCGGCACTGCCCTCGAACTGCCGGGTCAGGGCATCGAGAGCCTGAGCGCGCTCGATCTTGGCCTCGGCATCCCGGGCGGCCGCGACGTCCATCTCGCCCTTGGCGACCAGGGCCTGGCGGAACACCTCGACGGTGGCGGACATCCGGCCGATCTCGTCGCGCCGCTCGCTATCGGAAACCGGGCTCGTGATGTCACCCTCCGCCAGGGCCTGCATCCTCCGGTGCAGGCGGCCGAGCGGCCGGGTGATGCTGCGCCCGATCAGCAGCGAGCCGAGCACCGAGACGCCGACGATGCCCAGGAGCAGGCCCACCACTGTGATCGCCAGCGACCGGAACGCGGCCGCGATGTCGTCGGTATAGGCGCCGGTGACGATGAAGATGTCCCAGGGTGCGAAGCGGGACGCCACGGACACCTTCGGAAAGACACCCTCCCGTCCGGGCCGGAGGTAGGTGTATTCCAGCATCGTCGAGTCGGACGATCTCAGGCCAGAAATGAAGGCGCGAATGATCGGTATGCCGTTGACCGTGAGATCCAGCTGGTTCTTGCCGACGTCCTTCCGGTTCGGCGCGGCGATGGTCCTGCCGTCCATCGCGTAGATCGATATGTAGTTGGTTCCGCCGCTGTAGCGCATCGCCATGGTCGATTCGGCCAGCTCGGTCAGGGCCGCTTCCTTGGTCATGGTCCCGGCCTTGACCCGCTCGTCGAGGGCCTGGGCGTGCGACTGGATCAGCTCGACCATGGCGCGCAGCGACTGGACGCGCTCGTCCAGCATTTCACGGTGGAATAGATTGAGGCCCAAGCCACCGATCGTAGCAATAATCAGACACGTCAGTATCGTGAGAAGCGAAAGCTTGCGTGATAGCGTCAAATTCGCGAGAGAAAAGCGCATATCGATCTTGATCCTATACGATTGAGGATCAATATGCTCAGCGCAGCGCATAACTCAAGATTATTTATCAAAAAACCTTTCGCGGACAGTAAAATAATTTCTATATTTGCAACCGCAGTGCGATTAAATACCGACAATCAATATTTGATCTTAAGTAATCGTTCGACCAAACGCAGATCATATCAACAATTTATATTGGAGAGTACGACAGTTCGGATACAGTGCAGCCGATCCATCTCATCGCCGCATGGCAGATCCGCGATGGTGAATGTGAGCGTGCGGATCGTGGCGGCGGGACAGGCCTGGCCCGCAGGGACCGTTCGAGCAGGAGCCGTGCGCCACAAGGGGGCAAGCCGCGCCGATGGCCGTGGCGGTCACCCTCCAACGTCCTCGAGCGCGCGATACTCCGGGCGGCGCGGGGCCGACCAGCGGCGAAGGGCAGGATGCGGGTCTCCCGTCCGATTCGAGCGCGAGACAGGGTGCACCTGTTCCACCGAACCCCGGTCCCTCACCCCGCTCCTTTCCGGAGCGGGGGGGGGCGTCACTGCGCTCTCGCGTCGATTCCGGCCCCAAACCTTCGGGGACCATCCTGCCTCTCTTGGCGAGCCAGGATGACTTCCTTGGCGAGCCAGGATGACTCCCCGCGAAAAACACCGCGTCGGCCGCCGTGCGTGGAGACCCAAGCGGCCTACACCCTCTCAGCTTCCGCGCAGGGCTTCCAGCACCTTGCCGCCGGGGCGACCCGTCGGAGTCATGCCGAGCTTGCGCTCGACGTCCTTGATCGCGTCGCGGGTCTTCTGGCCGACCTTGCCGTCCGGCTCCCCGACATCGTAGCCGCGGGCGGCCAGCCGGGTCTGGAGGTCCCGCCGCTCGGCCCGGGACAGGGGCGGGTCGTCGGTCGGCCAGGCCGCCTGGACGCCGGCCTTGCCGCGCAGCCGGTCCGACAGGACCGCGATGGCGAGACCGTAGGATTCGGCCGCGTTGTAGGAGTAGATCGCGTCGAAGTTCCGGGTGACCAGGAAGGCCGGTCCGTCGATGCCGGCGGGTGCGATGATGCCGGCCGGTCCCTCGCCCGAGAGCGAGCGGCCATCCGCCCGGGTCACGCCGAGCGCGGCCCAGTGGGCGATCGGCTTCTTGTTCTTCCGGCCGGCGGAGGCGACGCTGAAGCCGCGGGGCAGCTTGACCTCGTAGCCCCAGACCTGGCCGTTCTGCCACTTGGCCACGTGCAGGAAGTTCGCCGTGGAGCCGACAGCATCGGCCACCGAATCGACCACGTCCCGCCGGCCGTCGCCGTCACCGTCCACCGCGAGCCTTTGATAGGTGGTCGGCATGAACTGGGTCTGGCCGAAGGCGCCGGCCCAGGAGCCGGTGAGCCTCTCCGGCGCGATGTCGCCGCGCTCGATGATCCGCAGGGTGGCGATCAACTCGCCGCGGAAGAAGTCCCGGCGGCGATTGCTCGAGCAGGCGAGCGTCGCCAGCGACTGCACCAGCGGCATCTTGCCGAGGTTCTTGCCGAAGTTGGACTCGACGCCCCAGACCGCAGCGATGGTGTAGCGGTCGACCCCGTAGCGCGCCTCGGCCTGGGCCAGGGCGGACGCATTCTGGCGCATGGCCGCGCGTCCGTCCTCGACCCGCTCATCGTCCACGAGCGCCGCCATGTAGTCCCAGATCGGCGTCTTGAACTCGGGCTGCGCCTGCGAGAGCTCGATCACCTTGTCGTCGAAGCTGATGCCGCGGGTGGCCGCCTGGAAGGCCTGGGCCGACACCCCGGCCGCCGCCGCCTGCCTCTGGATGCCGGCGAGGCACGAATCGAAATCGGCGCGCGCCGGCACCGCGGCGAGGCCGGCGAGCAGACCGACCCCGAGCGCGACGCCCGATCCGAGGGAGTGAATCCGCATCCTGGCGATCCCGTTCGACGTCCGTTGCATGAACTCCGAATCAGGCAACACCAGGGTTAAGGAGCGGTTAGGCCGCACCGAATCCACCGGCCCGCCCGACGGGCCCGGACGCCGCCGCGCTGCGCCCGAAGTCCGGACCGTGAAATTCAATCGTCCGGTCGCGGTGTCAGTACAGAAATAGATTTGGCGGCGGCTTTAGTTTTCCGACAATCGATGCCTTGATTGTTGCCAATTAATATCTTCTAATACTTCTCAAATGCAGCAATATATTAGAAGATCCCCGCCTATTCAATCGGCAATCCGCTCGGAACGATGTGGTTCTTGACGGCAACTTATTAACCCACGACTGTTCATATAAGACGGAATCAGTTTTTGGACGATGGGAGGAAATCTGGACCATGCGCCTGGTAGATCTATCGATTGCGAAGAAAGTCGTTGGTTCATTCGCTGTTTTAATCATTATCGCGCTGGTAAGCGCGGTTATCAATCATCGGAAACTATCGTTCATCCAATCGTCGATTGGATGGTCGGAGCATACCTACGACGTCCTGAACGTGAACGCGTCCCTGATCACCACGATGGTCGATCGCGAGACCGGCCTGCGGGGCTATCTGGTGACCGCCGACCCGGCGTTCCTCGCGCCGTATCGCAGCGGCACGCAGGCCTTCGACGCGAATCTACAGCGGCTTCGGACGCTGACATCGGACAATCCGGCGCAGCAGGCCCGCATCGCCGAGGTCGAGACCCTGGCGAAGCGCTGGCAGGCCGACATCGCCGAGCCGGAGATCGGCCTGATGGGTCAGCCGAGTACCCAGGCGGAGGCCCGCGCACGCGTGGGGGGCGGCGCCGGCCGGGCGCTCATGGACGCCATTCGCGCCAAGGGTGGGGAGATCGAGGCGACCGAGCGCACCCTGCTGACGGCCCGGCAGGCCGACGAGGCCGACGCCTTCTCGACATCCTACGCGGCGACGCTGCTGTCCCTCGTCGCCCTCCTGGCGACCGCCATCGCGGGCGCCTTCCTGCTGACCAAGCTCATCGCCATCCCGACGCGCACGATGACGCTGGTGATGGGGGAGCTGGCCCGGGACAATCTCGACGTCACCGTCCCGAGCAGCGACCGGCGCGACGAGATCGGCGGCATGGCGGCGGCGGTCGAGGTGTTCAAGGCCGCGCTGATCGCCAAGCGGGCCGGCGACGCCGCGACCGCCCGGGAAGCCGACGCCAAGGCCCGCCGCGCCGCCCATCTCGACGCCGTGGTGACGCGGTTCGAGACCGAGGTGTCCGGCCTCACCCAAGCCATGGCCGGGGCCGCCACCGAACTCGAAGCGACGGCGCAGTCGATGACCGGCATCGCCGAAGAGACCGACGCGCAGGCGCAGACGGTGGCGGGCGCCGCCGAGCAGGCCTCCTCGAACGTGCAGACGGTGGCCGCCGCCACCGAGGAGCTGTCGATCTCGATCCGGGAGATCAACAGCCAGGTCACCCGGGCGGCCCAGGCCGCGAGCGCGGCCTCCGACGAGGCGATCCAGACCGACGGGGCCGTACAGGTGCTCGCCGAGAGCGCGGAGAAGATCGGCAGCGTCATCGCGTTGATCTCGCAGATCGCCGGGCAGACCAACCTGCTGGCGCTCAACGCCACCATCGAGGCCGCCCGGGCCGGCGATGCCGGCCGCGGCTTCGCGGTGGTCGCCAGCGAGGTCAAGGAGCTGGCCGGCCAGACCACCCGCGCCACCGAGGAGATCGGCGCGCAGATCGGCGCGATCCAGACGGCCACCGGCCACGCGGTCTCGGCGATCCGGTCGATCGCCCGCATCGTCGGCGAGATCGCCACCAGCTCCACCGCGATCGCGGCCGCGATCGAGGAGCAGGGGGCGGCCACCCAGGAGATCGCCCGCAACGTCCAGCAGGCCGCCTCCGGGACCGAGCGGGTCACCGGCAACATCGTCGACGTCAAGCGCGCCGCCGGCGAGACCGGCTCCGCGGCGACCCAGGTGCTGGGCGCAGCGCGCGGCCTCTCCCAGAACTCGAACGACCTCACCCGCGCGGTCGCGACGTTCCTGGCGGACGTGAAGGCGGCCTAAGCGGAGGTCCGCTCAGACTTGCGAGAGCTTTCGCGTCGCCCGCTCAGGCCCATTCCCGAGCGGCGAGCTTCTGCTCGTAGGCGTCGATCGCGGCGGCGCGCTGCAGGGTCAGGCCGATCTCGTCGAGGCCGTTGAGCAGGCTGTGCTTGAGGCCGCCGTCGATGTCGAAATGCAGGGTGCCGCCGTCCGGCCCCTTGATGGTCTGGGCGTCGAGATCGACCGACAGGGTCGCGTTCGAGCCACGCTCGGCGTCCTCGAACAGCTTCTCAAGGTCGTCCGGAGCGACCGTGATCGCCAGGATGCCGTTCTTCGCGCAGTTGTTGAAGAAGATGTCGGCGAAGCTCGTGGAGATCACGCAGCGGATGCCGAAATCGGCCAGCGCCCAGGGGGCGTGCTCCCGGGACGAGCCGCAGCCGAAATTGTCGCCGCACACCAGGATCTTCGCGTTCCGGTAGGCCGGCTTGTTGAGCACGAAGTCCGGGTTTTCGGAGCCGTCGTCCTTGTAGCGCATCTCTGCGAACAGGCCCTTGCCCAGGCCGGTCCGCTTGATCGTCTTCAGGTACTGCTTCGGGATGATCCGGTCGGTGTCGACGTTGATGATCCGCATGGGCGCCGCGACGCCCTCCAGCGTGGTGAATTTTTCCATCGTCTGCAGGCTCTTGGTGAAGGCACGGTCTGGCGCCGGTTTAGCAGCCTCGGCGGCGGGTCGGAAGCGTCAGGCCAGATCCCCGGCCTCGGCGCTCCGCAGGGTGCCGTCGTGGAGCGCCGAGGCGACCAGCGCCCCGGCGATCCCGGCCGCGCGCAGGGCCCGCAGGTCGTCCGCCCCGCGCACCCCGCCGGCCGCGTAGACCCGGCGGCCCGGGGCCCGCACGGCCCGGAGCGCGTCGAGGTCGGGCCCGGCCCCGGCGCCGACCCGGGCCAGCGTCATCGCGATCACGTCCGGCGGCCAGAGCCCCGGATCGTCGTGGAGCGCGGCCGGGCCGAGGCGCTCGGATCCGCGCGTATCGAGGGACAGCACGGCGCGTTCGCCGAGATCGGTGACGAGCCCGGTATCGTGCTGGCTCTCGCTGCCGATCACGGGCCGCCCGAGGCCGGCGGCGAGGAACGCCGCGACGCCCGCCGATTCGGAAAAGCCCGCATCGACCCACAGGCCGAGTCCCGGGCATGCGCGGGCGATCGCCTCCAGGGCCCGGAGGTCCGGCCTGATCCCGTCGATGATCGCGTCGAGATCGGCGACGTAGAGCGTTTGGGCGGGCCACGCGTCGAGAAGACCGCGCGCGATCGCATCGGGCGCGGAGCCCTTTGCCAAGGGCGTCTCGATCGGGGCATAGGAGGAGCGCTCGCCGCGGCGCGCCCGCACCACGCGGCCGCCGCGCAGGTCGAGCACCGGGATCACCGCGAAGCCGGGGCGCCCGAGTCCGTCATCCATCGAGGCGCGCGTCGCGGTCATATGCCCATGCCAGTCCCAAAGCAGATCGGGTGGGACCTCGGTGGGGTCCACGTCAAGGCCGCGCTGGTCGAGGATGGCCGGGTCGTGGCGGCGGCCCAGGTCCCGTGCCCGCTCTGGCAGGGCGTCTCGGCCCTGGACGGGTCCCTGGCGGCCTTGCCCGACTGGGCGCGCGGCGAGGTCCGGCACGCGGTCACCATGACGGGCGAGTTGACCGACTGCTTCGACGGCCGCCGGGAAGGCGTGGCAGCGCTCTCGGGCTGGGCCGAGCGGCACCTCGCCGGCCCGGTGCGGATCTACGCCGGCCGCTCAGGCCTCGTGGCCCCGAACGCGGCAGCGGAGGTTTTCGCGGACGTCGCCTCGGCCAATTGGCACGCCACGGCGGCGCTCGCCGGGCAGCATGCGCCGGACGCGCTCCTGATCGATGTCGGCTCGACCACTGCCGACCTGATCCCGATCGTCGCCGGCCGCCCGGCGGCCGCCGGCTACAGCGACGCCGAGCGCCTGGAAACCGGGGAGCTCGTCTATACCGGGATCGTCCGCACCCCGGTGATCGCGCTCGCCGACCACGCCCCCTTCGGCGGTCGCCGCACCCGGCTGATGACCGAGACGTTCTCCCACATGGCCGACGTCTACCGGATCCTGGGGCTGCTGCCCGAGGGGGCCGACCAGCAGGCCAGCGGCGATCGCAAGGGCAAGTCCATCGCCGAGAGCGAGACGCGGCTCGCCCGAATCGTCGGGCGGGACCGCGAGGAGGGCACCCCCGAGGCCTGGGCGCTGCTGGCGGGCCACTTCGCCGAGACGCAGCTGCGGCTGCTGCACGACGCCGCCGCCACCCTGCTGAGCCGGTCCGATCTCACCCCGGGAGCGCCGCTCATCGCGTGCGGCGCCGGCGCCTTCCTGGGCCCGCGCCTCGCCGCGCGGCTCGGGCGGCCGACCATCCCGCTGGTGAGCCTGCTGCGCGGCCGGATCGCCGGAGAGCTCGACTGGATCTCGACCTGCGGGCCGGCGGTCGCCGTCGGCCTCATCGCCTCGGAGGACGCATTCGCATGAGCGCCATCAAGATCCTGGCCCGGGTTCTGACCACCCGGGTCGGGCCGCATATCGAACTGGCCGTGGAGACCGAAACCGGTGAAGTCCTGAAGGTGCTCGCCACCGAGGATCAGATCGACCGGCTGGTGGACGAATTGGAGGACATGCTGAACTCGCCCGTGGAGCCGGAGGATGGCGAGCCGCCGGAGGCGGCCTGAGGGTCGGCGGGTCGAGACCGGCCATGAGACCGGCATGAGCCTGATCGCCGCCAAGATCGCCATCACCCCGGCCCTGATGTGGGCCGTGTCGGCGGCGGCCCGCCGGTGGGGCAGCCTGGTCGGCGGCCTGCTGTCGGGCCTGCCGCTCACCTCGGCGCCGATCTCGATCTATCTCGCGCTCGAGCAGGGCGAGACCTTCGCGGCCGATGCCGCCGTCGGCTCGGCGGAGGGGCTGGGGGCGGTCACGCTCTGCTATCTCGCCTACGTGGTCTGCGCCCCCCGGATGGGCCCGGTCGCGGCCCTCTGCGCCGCCCTGTCGGCCTTCGTCCTCGGCGGCCTCGTGCTGCACGGGCTGATTCGGCCCGGGCTATGGCTCGCGGCGGCGATCGACCTGCCGGCCATGGCCCTGGTCGTGGCGCTCTGCCCACCGCCCGCCGGACCCGCGCCCGCCGGAGCGCGCCCGATCCCGCCGCGCTGGGACATGCCGGCGCGCCTCGCGGCCGCGACCGCGCTGGTCCTGCTGGTCTCCAACCTCGCGCCGTATCTCGGCTCCGGCCTGAGCGGCCTGCTGGCGCCGATCCCGATCATCTCCTGGCCGCTGATCGCCTTCGCCCGGTTCCAGGACGGCGTCCGCGCCTCCCTCGACGTGGTGCGCGGCAGCGCCCAGGGCGCCTTCGGCGTGCTGGCCTTCTATGGGTGCGTGCACCTGTCGCTCGGGCAGACCGGGCTGGTTACGGCCTACGCGGTGCCGATCGCGGTGTCGGCGGCCTGCGTGCTGCCGTGGCTGATCGTGGGGCGCCGCCGACGCGCCAAGCGTTCGGCCGCGCCCCGGCCGGCCTGATCGGACCGGGTCGAGGCGGGGTCACCCGTGTTCCTGGACGTAATCCCAGACCTTCGAAATGACGACCGATCCCTCGCCGACCGACGATGCGACGCGCTTCACGGACGCGGCGCGCACGTCGCCGACCGCGAAGATGCCCGGTTGCGACGTGGCATAGGGCGAGCCGGCGCCGACGGCTTCCCCGGTCAGGACAAAGCCGTTGCGATCGAGTTCGACGAGGCCGGACAGCCAGCCGGTATTGGGGGCCGCCCCCACCATGACGAACACCGCGCAGGTCTGGATCGTCCGGACCGTCCCGTCGGCGATGGTGCGGATCGACACCGCGTCGAGGGCGTCCTCCCCATGTAGCGCGCTGAGCTCGGCGCCGTACTCGATCGTGATGGCCGGATCCGCCTCCAGGCGGCTCGACAGGTAGCGCGACATCGAGGTTGCCAGCGACGGCCCGCGGACCAGAAGCCGGACATGCCGGGCGGAGCGGCTGAGGAACATCGCCGCCTGCCCGGCCGAGTTGCCGCCGCCGACGATGACGGTCTCAGTGTTCTTGCAATAGCGGGCCTCGATTTCGGTGGCCGCATAATAGACGCCCGCCCCCTCGAACGCCTCCAGGCGATCGATCGGCAGGCGTCGGTACTGGACGCCGGTCGCCACGACCACGGCCTGGCCGCGCACCCGCTGGCCGTTGTCGAAGGTCGCGCAGTACGCGTCGTCGTCGAGGCGCTCGAGCTTCGCCACGCGCCGAGGCATCGCGAACCGCGTGCCGAACTTCATCGCCTGGACTTCGCCGCGCCAGACCAGATCGGCCCCGGAGATCCCGGTCGGAAACCCCATGTAGTTCTCGATCCGGCTCGACGTGCCGGCCTGCCCGCCGATCGCGACGTCTTCGACCACCAGGGCGCGCAGCCCCTCGGCGCCCGCATAGACGCCCGCCGCCACGCCGGCTGGACCGCCGCCGACGATCAGCACGTCGAAAGCCTCGTCGTCGATCAGGTTGTAGTTCAGGCCGAACAGCTGCGCGACCTTGTCGGGCGTCGGGTCTGCGACGACGTTGTTCCGGCCGAAGATCACGGCCGGCCGGTCGGCGGGAACCGAACAGGTCGTGGCGACACCCTCGGCCTCCGGACTGCCGAGCGCGTAGGACCGATAGGGCAGGCGGTTACGGCTGGCGAACTCCGCGATCCGCCGGACCGCCCGGTCGTCGTCCTCGCCGATCAGGACGAGCGTGCCGTCGCGCGAATCGAGCTGCCGCCGCCGCCGCGCCGCCAGGACCGTGATGACGATGTCCGACATCTCGGGGATCTCGGCCATCAGACGCAGCATCGCGGCCCGCGGCACCTCAATCACATCCGTATCGGTGACCGTCCGCATCGGCATCGACCAGCTGCCGCCGTTGAGGAAGGAGATCTCGCCCATGAACTGCGTCGGCCCCAGGGTCGAGGGCAGGTGGCGCTCGTCCGTGAACGGGTTCACCACCTCGATCTCGCCGTCCTCGACATAGACGAAGCGGTCCGCCGGCTCGCCGGCGCGAACCAGGACGGTCCCGGCCGGGTAATGCCGCGGGACTCCCACGGCTCTGATCGCGGCGACATGCGAGGCCGCGAGGGGGACGCGCTGCATCACGCGCAGATCCGGGCCGATCGTTTCCATGGCCTGCCCCCTCGCACTCCTGCCGCCGTGACGCCCGGTCGGCCACGGGGGACGAGGACCCGTTCCAGGGGCGGGTTCGTCTTCGCGACCTGTGCGGGCGAATATCCGCCCGAGGTGCAACGAAGGATTGTCCAAGGTCAAGCTTGACCGGCCTGGCCCATCCGATCCGAGGGCCTTCGCCCAAACGCGCGACGGGCTCGGCCCGCCTGGTCATGCCCGGTCACAGCGTGCCGGTGACCGCAGTCTCCAAAACGAGAAGACCCGCGGCCGTGGGGCCGCGGGTCTTTTGAGAACACTCCGATACCAGTGGGTCAGGCGGCCGTGCGCTTGCGGGCTTCCTGCTTGGTATCGACGCCGGCCGCTTTGATCTCGGACAGCTTCTGGGCGACGTTGCGCGAGAACACGAACTCGGCCGGGCGCTGGTTCTCCAGGCTGACCTCGGGGGCCATCGCACCGTCGGTCTTGATGCCGCGGATCGCGTGAACGAGCGGCTTCCAGGGCTTGCGGACCGAATCGACCACCGAGGAGGCCTCGTAGCCCGAGTGGACCATGCAGTCGGCGCACTTCTCGTAGTTGCCGGTGCCGTAGGAATCCCAGTCGGTCTCTTCCATCAACTCCTTGAAGGTCGCCGCGTAGCCCTCACCGAGCAGGTAGCAGGGCTTCTGCCAGCCGAACACAGTGCGGGTCGGGTTGCCCCAAGGCGTGCAATGGTAGGTCTGGTTCCCGGCCAAGAAGTCGAGGAACAGGCCCGACTGCTGGAAGGTCCACTTCTCGCGGCCCTTCTCCTTGCCGTGACGGAACACGCCGCGGAACAGCTCCTTGGTCGCCTTCCGGTTCAGGAAGTGCTTCTGGTCGGGGGCGCGCTCGTAGGCGTAGCCGGGGGAGACGGTGATGCCGTCGATGCCCATCCGGGTCACGCTGTCGAAGAAGTCGGCGATCTTCTCGGGCGAGGAATTGTTGAAGAAGGTGCAGTTGATGGTGACCCGGAAGCCCATCTCCTTGGCCTTGGCGATGGCCGCGACTGCCTTGTCGTAGACGCCGCGCTGGCACACCGACTGGTCGTGCATCGACTGGTCGCCGTCCAGGTGGATCGACCAGGTGAAGTACGGGCTGGGCTTGTAGTCCTTGATCTTCTTCTCGAGCAGAAGCGCGTTCGTGCAGACGATCGCGAACTTCTTCTGGTCGATGATGCCTTGCACGATCTGCGGCAGATCCTTGTGCAGCAGCGGCTCGCCGCCGGCGATCACCACCACGGGTGCACCGCACTCGCGGACCGACTCAAGCGCGTCGGCGACCGGGAGACGCTTGTTGAGGATCTCGTCCGGGTAATCGATCTTGCCGCAGCCGGCGCATGCGAGATTGCAGCGGAACAGAGGTTCCATCATCATCACAAGCGGGTAGCGCTTGCGGCCCGTGAGGTGCTGCTTGAGGATGTAGCCGCCGATCTTCGCGACGTACCGGAGGGGGATACCCAAGATTGCGGCTCCTTGACTGCGTCGGCCCCGGGGCGATCGGGGTGCTTACCGCGAAAAAAACACGAATTCCAGCGCTCTAGCTTGGAACTAATCTGAAATGATCCCGTTTCGGCGGGACCATGACGACTTATTCTGTTCCTGACGCAACCGCGCCACATGGGCGGCGATCGGCAGGGAGGACGGATGGGATCGCCCGACGGTTGAGGACAGCACGCGCAATGCGTCCGCAATGCGACCGAAATCCAAAGATTTTGATCCCGATCCCACGAATGCAGTGCGGTATCGCACATCCGCCCAGGCGAAGACCGAGCCCCGGCCTTCGCGTTGCAATCTGGGATCGCCCTCTTTACTGAGCCCTGTGGCCGCGATGCAAGGGGTGGCCCGTACCGAGCGGCTGCGCGCGGGCCCGCATCGGACCGGTTCGAATTGCGCGCGCCCGCGGCGCGACCAGATCGGGCGGTGCGGCGTTCCCCGAACGCGAAGGTTGCTTGTGCGGCTCAGCTGCGCGCGCACGGACCTCGGGGCGTATCTCGGGCGGGACTTCACGCGGCCCGTCGAGCCCGGCGGGTCTTCGAAGCCGGTCGGGCCGATCCGGCCGGGGCATTTGGGATGAGCCGGTCGCGCATGGGGCGCGTCCGGGGCGAACAGGCAGGGTGCTCGTGATCGAAGGTCTCGTCGCGTTCTCGGTGCGGTATCGGTGGATCGTGATCGCCCTGATGGCGTTCGTCACGGTCGCGAGCCTCGGGGTTGCGGCGCATCTGTTCCGCATCAACACCGATGTCGAGCGGCTGATCGATCCCAAGGAGCCCTGGCGCCAGGACGAGATCAACTTCGAGAAGGCGTTCCCGCAGCGCGGCAACACCCTCGTGGCGGTGATCAACGGCGAGACGCCCGAGGAGACCGAGGAGGCGGCCGCCAACCTGGCCAAGGCGCTGAGCGCCCACAAGAACCTGATCGAGACCGTCTACCGGCCCGACGGCGGCCCGTTCTTCGACAAGAACGGCCTGCTGCTGATGCCCCAGGCCCAGCTCGACAAGACGCTGGAGGAGTTGACCCAGCAGCAGGGCCTGCTCGGCCCGCTTGCGGCCGACCCGTCCCTGCGCGGCGTGATGCGGGTGCTGTCGCTCGGCGCGCGGGGCGTGAAGACCGGAGACGCCAAGCTCGAAGACCTCGACAAGCCCATGGGGCAGATCGATGCGACCCTGCGGAAGGTACTGGACGGCAAGCCCGTGCGGATGTCCTGGCAGGAGCTGCTGGCCAACGGCGAGAGCAGTGTCACGGACAAGATGAAGTTCGTGATGATCCAGCCGGTGCTGGACTTCAACGCGCTGGAGCCCGGCTACCAGGCGACCAAGCTGATCCGCAACGTGGCGCAGGATCTCAAGATCAACGCCGAGAATGGCCTGCGCATGCGGCTCACCGGCACGGTGGCGGTGGCGGACGAGGAGTTCGCGACGCTTTCGGAGGACGCCGCCCTCAACAACAGCATCATCGTCGGCGCGATCGTGCTGTTCCTGTGGCTGGCCCTGCGCTCCGGCAAGCTCGTCGGCGCGGTGCTGATCACGACCTTCGCGGGCCTCATCGTCACCGCCGCCCTCGGCCTCGTCATGGTCAAGGAGCTGAACCCGATCTCGGTGGCGTTCGCGGCCCTGTTCGTCGGACTCGGCATCGATTTCGGCATCCAGTTCTCGGTGCGCTACCGGGCCGACCGCTACGAGCAGCCGACGCTCCAAAGCGCGATCCGGGCCGCCGCCCGCGGGGTCGGCTGGTCGCTGACGCTGGCCGCCGTATCGCTGGTGGCGGGCTTCTTCGCGTTCCTGCCGACCGCCTTCCGGGGCGTCTCGGAGCTGGGCCTGATCGCCGGCGTCGGCATGGTCGTGGCCTTCCTGTTCTCCCTGACCCTGCTGCCGGCGCTGATCGCGGTGTTCAAGCCCAAAGGTGAGAAGGCCGCGGTGCAGACCGAATGGCTGGTCGGCGTCGATCCGTGGATCATCCGCAAGCGCAAGCCGATCCTGATCGCGGTGGGCCTCGTGACCCTGGCCGGCGCGCCGCTGCTCTGGCACCTGCCGTTCGACTCGAACCCGATGCACCTGCGCAGCACCAAGACCGAGTCGATCGCCACCTATCTCGACCTGATCAAGAACCCCGAGACCAGCCCGAACCTCATCGACGTGCTGGCCCCCAACGTGGACGCGGTGCCGGGCCTCACGAAGACGCTGGCGGCGCTGCCGGTGACCTCGTCGATCAACAGCATCGACACCTTCGTGCCGCGGGACCAGGACAAGAAGCTCGCTTCCATCGCCGACACGGCGCAGCTGCTCGATCCGGTGCTCAATCCGGGCCGCAAGCCGCCGCCGCCGACCGATGCCGAGAACGTCAAGGCGCTCAAGGATGCCGCCACGGCGCTGAACGGCGTGGCGGGCGACGGGAAGGGCGGGGCCGCGGGCGTGCAGACCGCCAAGCAGCTTGCCGGCACCCTCGACACGCTCGCCGGTGGGCCGGTGCAGATGCGCGAGGCAGCCTCGGTCGCCCTCACGAAGGACCTCGTCCCGCTGCTCCAGCGGCTGCGCGACCTGCTCCATCCGGAGAGGATCACGCTCGACAACCTGCCGCCCCAGCTCAAGGCCGATTGGGTCGCAGCGGACGGGCGCGCCCGCATCGAGGTGCATCCCAAGGGCGATTCGAACGACGACGAGGTGCTGCGGACCTTCTCGGACGAGGTGCTGAAGGTTGCCCCCCACGCCACCGGTGCACCCGTGGCGACGACGCGGTCGACCTACACGATCCTGGGCGCCTTCGTTCAGGCGGCCATCACGGCGTTCGTGCTGATCTTCGTCATCCTGTCCGTGGCGCTCCGCAAGCCGTGGGACGTGGCGATGACCCTGGGCCCGCTGGTGATCGCGACCCTGTGGACCCTGATGGCCCTGCGCATCATCGGCATGCCGCTGAACTTCGCCAACATCATCGCCCTGCCGCTGATGCTCGCGGTCGGCGTCGCGTTCCACATCTACTACGTGATCGCATGGCGGGCGGGCGTCACCGACATGCTGGCCTCCAGCCTGACCCGGGCGATCTTCTTCTCGGCGCTGACCACCGGCAGCGCCTTCGGGTCCCTGGTGCTGTCGAGCCATCCGGGCACGGCCAGCATGGGCAAGCTGCTGGCGCTGTCGCTGTTCTTCACGCTGATCGCGGCGTTCTTCGTGGTGCCGGCGACCCTGGGCGAACCGCCCACGCAAGCCGACGACGACCGCCCGGAGGGCGAGAAGGCCGCGGCGGCCGCGCTTCGGAAGAGTGCCGCCCTCTCGGATCCGGTGCCCGCCAAGTAGAGTCTGCTTCCGCGGGACGGGGCGCATGATCGAGAGCCCGGTGCGGGGACGCGCCGGGCTCTCGATCGGTCAGAGCACCTTTTCGAAGAAACGGTCGGGGTAGGGGTCGTCGTTGAAGCGTTCGATCTCGACCCAGCCCGTCTTGCGGTAGAGCGCCAGGGCCTCCGGCAGGGCACTGTTGGTGTCCAGGCGCAGCGCCGTGACCGACAATGCACGGGCCCTGTCCTCGACGGCCTGCATCAGCCGTCCGGCCACGCCGAGGCCCCGGGCGACGGGGTCGATCCAGAGCCGCTTGACCTCGGCGACCGGGCCGCCGCTCCCCTTCAGGGCGACGCAGCCGACTGGCAGACCGTCGGCCATCGCGAGCAGGAACGCGCCGCGCGGCCGGACCATCGCGGCCGCCTCCGGGTCGCGCGACAGGGTGACGTCGAACCCGGTCCGCAATCGGGATGCGAGTTCGGCGTAGTACGCCTCCAGGCATGTGCGGGCGGCCTCGCCCCGGGGATCGACCTCGGCGATCGCGATCCTGTCGCGTCCGAGCATCAGGGCAACGAAATCCATCGCGCGCAGAAGGTCGTCCACCCGGGGCGCCCGCGTCAGCACCGCCGAGGCGCGGACGTCGGACAGGCCCTCGTAGGCCGCGAATTCCCGCTGCCCGGCCTCGGTCAGACGCGCGACCCGGCGGCGGGCATCGTCCGGATGGGGCTCGGTGGCGACAAGACCCTCCTCTTCCAGGCTGCGCAGCAAGCGGCTCATCAGACCCGAATCGAGGTCGAGATAAGCGCGGATCTCGGCGACATCGGTCCGTCCGGCGCCGATCGCGTTGACCACACGGGCCGCCCCAAGGGGACGGCCCCGGCCGAGGAAGGAACTATCGAGAGCCCCGACCTCCGCGGTGACGGCACGGGCGAAGCGACGGAAGCGGGCAATGGAGTCGGGCGCCATGATACCTGACTTTAGTCAGACGATCGGCGTCGTCAATCGCGAGTGCCGCCAGCCTCTGGGAGATTGCGACCAAGACACGTCTCGGAAAGCGCGATCCCGGCATGCCGATCGGGACGTTGGCAGAGTTCTTCGAGGCGGTCGGGATCGGGATGCTTCCGGTCACGGCCGCGCACACCATCGCGGCCGTCGATCCGATGCCCTCGACACGCGCTCCGTTCGACAGGATGAAGCGAGTGCAATGCCTCGTGGAAGGCCGACGCCTCGTCACGGTGGACAATGCTCGACGCGACCATCCGCCGGCGGGTCGCTGCAAGGATAAAACCGCGAAGGCTAGCCCAAAAAGTCCGAAAGCCCGCCCCTGAGTGCCCCTGACGCGTCGGCGGCCGCCCGGGAGGCGGGGGCGATCAGCGCGTCGCGCTCGGCGCCGTAGAAGTAGCCTGGCGCCTCGCCGGCAAAGCCACCTTCCGTGGCCGGGTGCGTGTACAATTCGGTGAGGCCGTCCGGGAGATGGGCCAGGAGCGCTGCGACCCGGGCCGGCGTCATCGCGCCGGACCAAGCGAGGCCGAGGGTCCGGTCCGGGATCAGCAGGCCGGCTTGGCGGGCGCGCACGGCGAGCAGGGCCGCCCAGGGGGCGATGTCCAGGGCCGGCCGGGGCCGGGCGCTGGCCTCGGCCCGGCGGAGCAACGCGCGAGGCTCCCGGGGCACACGGATCGCCCGCATGCCGTAGCCGCGGCCGATGCGCAGCACCGCGCCGGCGATCAGCGGATGGACGTGGAAGTGCTTGTGGGCGTTGACGTGGTCGAGGGCTAGGCCGGTCGCCCGGTAAGCTTCGAACTGCGCCTCGATCTCGGCGACGAGCTGATGCCGGGCGGCTGGCTTCCGGGCGAGGTCGAGGCCGACGCGGGCCATGTCGGCGCGCATCAGGCCGGTCGCATCGGTGAGGTCGGGGAGTTGCGCCGCCGGAAGGGTCGGCCAGGCCTCCACCAGCACGAGATGGAGGCCGACCCGCAGGGACGGCATCCGCTTGGCCCGGGCCACGGCGTCGGCGGCGGCCGGCGCCGAGACCATCAGGCTCGCCGCGGTGAGGATCCCCTCACGGTGAGCCTGCTCGACGGCCTCGTTGACTTCGAGGCTCAGCCCGAAATCGTCGGCCGTAACGACAAGACGCTTCACAACGACCTCGTAAGGGGTGTCGAGAGGGCGAGCCCTCTCGCGGGTCCAGGGCGGAGCCCTGGGGAGGGTGCGGGGCGCTGCCCCGCCCCCGCCGGGGCCGCAGCCCCCGCCGGGGCCGCAGGCCCCGGACCCTGGTTCTTACGCCGCGTTGGCGGTGCCCTGACGCTCCTTGAGGAAGCGGTAGAACTCCACGCCCTCGCGCAGGCGGCGCTTCATCATGTCGGGGGAGCGCACCATCTCGCTGACGATGGAGGCGATCTTCGGGGCGCGGAAGTAGAACTTCCGGTAGAACTCTTCCACCGCCGCGAAGATTTCGGAATGCGACAGGTGCGGGTAGTGCAGCGGAGCGATCTGCACGCCGTTCTCATCGACCAGTTCGGCGTTCTCGATGTCGAGCCAGCCGTTCTCCACCGCCTGCTTGTACAGGAACGTGCCCGGATACGGCGCGGCCAGCGACGCCTGGATCGTGTGCGGGTTGATCCGCTTGGCGAAGGCGATCGTCTCCTGGATCGTCTCCTTGGTCTCGCCCGGCAGGCCCACGATGAAGGTGCCATGGATGGCGATGCCGAGGTCGTGGCAATCCTTGGTGAACCGCTCGGCCACCTCGACGCGCATGCCCTTCTTGATGTTGTTCAGGATCTGCTGGTTGCCGGACTCGTAGCCGACCAGCAGCAGGCGCAGGCCGTTCTCCTTGAGCACCTTCAGGGTCTCGCGCGGCACGTTCGCCTTGGCGTTGCACGACCAGGTCACGCCGAGCTTGCCCAGCTCGCGGGCGATCTCTTCCGCGCGCGGGAGGTTGTCGGTGAAAGTGTCGTCGTCGAAGAAGAACTCCTTGGTCTGGGGGAACTCCTTCAGGCAGTACTTGATCTCCTCGATCACGTGGGCGACCGAGCGGGTGCGGTAGGTGTGCCCGCCGACCGTCTGCGGCCACAGGCAGAAGGTGCAGCGGCTCTTGCATCCCCGGCCGGAATAGAACGAGATGTAGGGGTGCTTCAGGTAGCCGATGAAGTACTTCTCCATCTGCAGATCGCGCTTGTAGACGCTGGTGACGAACGGCAGCTGGTCCATGTCCGTCATGATCTCGCGGTCCTCGTTATGGACCACGACGCCGTTCTCGTCGCGATAGGACAGGCCCTTGATCTCGGACATCGGCGTGCCGTCGGCGACTTCCTTGACGGTGAAGTCGAACTCGTTGCGGGCGCAGAAATCGATGCAGGGCGCCTGGGCCATGGCGCCGGCGGCGTCGACCGCCACCTTGGCGCCGATCAGGCCGGCCTTGAGCTTCGGGTTGGCAGCCTTGAGCGCCTCGACGGTTTTCACGTCCGACTTGAACGACGGCACCGAGGTGTGGAGCACCACGAGGTCGAAATCGTTGGCCTGGGCAACGATCTCGGCGAGCTTGATGTTGTGCGGGGGCGCGTCGATCAGCTTCGAGTTCGGCACCAGGGCGGCCGGCTGGGCCAGCCAGGTCGGGTACCAGAACGACTTGATCTCGCGCTTGGCTTGATAACGGGAGCCGGCACCGCCGTCGAAACCGTCGAAGGTGGGGGCCTGGAGGAAGAGCGTGCGCATGGGGTTCAAGGCCTCAGGGCGTTGCCGGGGGAGGGGTGAGGAAGCGAGAGCCGGGTTCAACGTGTGGGTGCGCCGGCGTCACGGCCGAGGTCGGCGTCCGGGATCAGGGTACCGTCCGCAACCACGTGATAATCATGACCTTTCCATGTCACCGCCCCCGACATGAAGGCCCAGGAGAAGTTCAGGAACGAGAGGATGTCGCGGATCGGCAACAGTCCGTAGGGGTGCGGGGCGAGGCCGAAGGCCCGCTCAAGCTGCCGGCACAGGACGATCCGGCCGGCGAGCGCCAGGCCCGCCACCACCAGCGCGCCGGTGCCGGCGCCGGGCAGGAGCGCGCCCACCAGGGCCAGCGGGAAGGCGTGGGTGACGATCGAGCCGGCATACCCGGCCGGGTCGACGTTGCGGATGGTGCGGTTCCAGCGCAGCTCGTGCCGCCACAGGCCGGAGAGGTCGGTGTCGACGCTGGTATGGCCGATGGTGAAGCTCGGGATCACCACCCGGCCGCCGAGGCCGCGCAGGGCCGCACCGATGGCGTAGTCGTCGGCCAGGTCGTTGCGGAAGCGGCGGAAGCCGCCGACCGCGTCGAGGTTCGTCCGGGTGAACGCGATGGTGGAGCCGAAGCACGGCTTGGCGAGCCCGAGGCTCAGGCCCATCACCACGTTGGGCAGGAACTGTACATCGATCGCCAGCGCCGAGAGCTGGTCGTAAAGGCCCCGGAAGGCCGGGACGCCGTGGTACAGGCAGGTGACGCCCGAGACGCCGTCCTGCGACAGCTCGGCGACGAGCCGCTCCAGGTAATCCGGCCGGACCACCATGTCGCTGTCGGCCAGCACGATCACGTCGTGGGCGATCCGCTCGGCCATGTTGATCAGGTTCGAGACCTTGCGGTTCGAGCCGTGCTGGCGGCCGTCGATCACCAGGTCGATGCGGGCGGCCGGGTAGGCCTGCTTCAGCCGCTCGACCACGCCGATGGCCGGGTCGGCGGCCTTCTGCACCCCGAACACCACCTGGACCGGGCCGGCGTAATCCTGGCGCAGCACGGTCTCGAGATTCTCGTACAGGTTGGGCTCGAGGCCGCAGAGCGGCTTCAGCACCGTGACGGACGGGCGGGGCGCGCCCGGCTCCAGCGCAGGCACGGGACGCGCGGCGAACCGGCCGGCGCAGTAGGCGGCCGCCAGCGCGTAGAGGCAGCCCGCCGCCGCCAGGAGCAGGCAGAACAGCGAGAGCCACGACAATGCGTTGAGCGCCAGCGAGGTGAGATCCATCCGGTCGGGTCCGTGCGGTCGTCCGGCCGCCTCAGGCGGCGTTCGCCGCGTGCGACCCGATCGGGACGGCACGCATAGCGGCTGTGAGTACGACGTCGGCAGTCACGGTGTCGGTTTTGCGGCGAGCATGCCGTCGGCGCGCTGCCGGAGGAACTTCACCGCCCCGTCGGCACCGCCGGACTTCAGCGGGGCGGACAGCGCGTTGCGCTGGGCGGCGATCTCGCTGACGTCGCCGTTGAGCAGCACGTCCTGGATCCGGTTGTCGGCATTGACCACGAAGTCGACCGCGGAATCGTCGCCGTCGGCCGCGGTGACCCGGGTGGGCACCACGCGCTGGCTGCCGCGCTCCTCGACCTTCGGGGTCACGTCGAACTTGCCGCCGGCCGCCCGGGCCAAGCGGTTGGCGTAGGTCACGGTCAGGCTGCGCTTGAACGCGTCGGTGACCGCCGCCTGCTGCTCCGGGGTGAAGCCCGACCATTTCGAGCCGACCGCGATCCGGGTCATGGCCGGGAAATCGAACGCCTTCTCCAAGGCCGGCCCCACGGCCGCGACCCGGTCGGGCAGTGGGCTCGGGCCGCCCTTCAGGGCGTCGGTGAACGCGGCGTAGAGGTCGCGCACGGTCTGAACCGCGGGATCGTCCGCGGCCCAGGCCGAGACCGGGGCGAAGAGGGGGGCGGCCAGGAGGACAGCGGCCGCGAGCCGACGGGTCAGGCGCACTTCTTCAACTCCTCGCCGTCGCCGATCCGCGAACCCATGCGGGGCGGGGCGTAGCTGTAGAACGGGCCGAGCGTGGCCGGTTGCGGCACCAGCTTGGCGGTGCGGCCGATGCCGGCGCCCGGCTCGGCGGCGGACTCGGCGGCGGATTCGGCAGCGACCTCGGCGGCGGTCTCGGCCGCGAGCTTGGCCTCGATCCGGTGCCAGAGCAGCAGGCCCGGCACGCCGACGCCGAGATCGGCGAAGCGCTTGACCAGCGACAGGGCCAGCGCCGCCTCGGCCGGAATGTTGAACAGGCCGCAGAGCGCGATCAGGCCGCCCTCCTGGGCGCCGAGCGCGCCCGGCACCGCGAAGGCCGCGCCGCGGACCGCCTGGGCCAGGCTCTCGATCACCAGCGCCTGAGCAAAGTCGACCGGGTAACCCATGAAATGCAGGCAGATGTAGACTTCGAGGGTCCCAATGACCCAGCCGACGAGGTGGATCGCCAGCGCCGCGACGAAGCGGCCATGGTTGCCGTACATCCGGCGCAGGCTGTCGTAGAGCTGGTCGATGGCACCGAACGCGCGCCATTCACGGCCGGAGGCGAAGCGGGTCATCAGGCCCTGGATGATCCGGTGCCCGGCACGCCGCTGGATGAGGTAGAAGGCGCCCAGCGCCGGCACAGCGACGGCCAGGCCACCCGCCACCGTCCGGGCGATCGGCCCGTCGCCCGCGATCAGGACCAGCAGGCCGAGGCCGATCACCGTGAACAGGAGCTGGGTCAGCGCCTGCGTCATCAGGTCCACGAACATGCTGGCGCCGGCCATGGCACCGGGGACGCCGCGCTTGGACATCAGCCGTGCGCCGACGAAATCGCCGCCCACGGTCGCCACCGGCAGCAGCGTGTTGATCCCCTCGCGCACGAACCGCAGCGACACGCAGTCGCCGAGCCGGGCCATGCCCGCGGGGAACACGATGTGCCAGCCGAGCCCCGCCCAGGCGACGGCGGCCAGGCGGGCCACCACCACCAGGGCGGCACCCCAGCCGGCGCTCATGACGGCGGCCGACACGTCCTCCAAGCCGGAGGACATGAACAGGCCGACGACCGTGCAGAGACCGGCGATCGAGGCCAAGGTCGTCAGGCGCTTCATAATGGTCTTTCAAGCTCGCAAGTGGCTTGATGCGGGAAATCGGTCACGGTCGCGGCAGAAATAGGTCCGGGCGGCCAAGAACGTTTCTGCCACGTTGCAGCACGGATTACCGGTGTCTATCACCCGTTTGACACACCGGGGGCCAAAGCGGTGGCCGGGCCGAGGAGCCCGCGCAGAAGACCGCGGCACGTCGCAGAAGGGGCACACGTCATGGAGCGCGAATCACCGATCACGGCCATTGAGGCCGTGAGCGACGACACGCATGCCGGCGGCCTCCGGGGCGGAATGGAGCCCGGCGTCCCGGCGCCTCACTCCCCGGTCATGGCCTGGAACGAGTGGGACCCGCTGGAGGAGGTGATCGTCGGATCCCTCGACGGCGCCACCATCCCGACCCATCACCTCACGGTGATCTTCAACCTGCCGCGGGCGGCCCAGCCGTTCTACCGCTTCGCCAGCGGCTGGAAATACCCGAAGTTCATGAAGAAGCTGGCGCAGCAGGAGCTCGACAACTTCATCAAGATCCTCGCCGGCGAGGGCGTCAAGATCCGCCGCCCGGACGCGGTGGACTTCTCCCGCAAATTCAAGGCGCCGCGCTGGACCTCCCGGGGCTTCTGCGTCGCCTGCCCGCGCGACCCGTACCTGGTCATCGGCGACGAGATCATCGAGAGCCCGATGTGCTGGCGCTCGCGCTACTTCGAGGGCGACGCCTACCGGTCGCTGTTCAAGGAGTATTTCCGCGCTGGCGCCCGCTGGACCTCGGCCCCGCGCCCGCAGCTCACCGACGACCTCTACAACTACGATTACCGGGTGCCGAACCTGAAGGCCGGCGAGCCCATGCAGTTCACGGTCAACGAGTTCGAGCCGGTCTTCGACGCCGCCGACTTCGTCCGCTGCGGCCGTGACCTGTTCGTGACCCGCTCGAACGTCACCAACCTCATGGGCATCGAGTGGCTGCGCCGCCACCTCGGCCCGGGCTTCCGCATCCACGAGATCGAGAGCCGCTGCCCGCAGCCGATGCACATCGACTCGTCGTTCATGCCGCTCGCCCCCGGCAAGGTACTGGTGAACCCGGACTACATCGACGTCGAGAAGCTGCCCGCCGTGCTCAAGAAGTGGGACGTGCTGATCGCCCCGCGCCCCGACCCGGTCGAGGGCTTCATGAGCAAGATCTCGATGTGCTCGCCCTGGACCTCGATCAACGTCCTGGCGATCACCGAGAAGAAGATCGTCGTGGACCAGAGCCAGCCGACCCTGATCAAGGCGCTCAAGGACTGGGGCTTCGACCCGATCCCGGCGCCGTTCCTCAGCTACGGTCCGTTCGGCGGCTCGTTCCACTGCGCCACCCTCGACGTCCGCCGCCGCGGTGTGCTGAAGTCGTATTTCTAGGGTTTCGGAGCTGCGTGACGGCGTCCAACGCCGTCCGCAGGACAAAGCACCGCGTCATCCCGGGGCGCTGCAGGCGGCCTCGGGATGACGAGGCGGGTGTTCAAGCGCCCGTGCAACGCTGGCACCCCCGCGAGAACGCGCGCGGCTTCACGGTGTGGCGCCCGCCGGTCACGGCGCGGAAATCCCCGCGATCAGCGCCGTGTTGAACCCCTCGGGATCGGACATCTGCGGCGCGTGGCCGAGCGCCGGGAACTCCACGAGCCTGGCCCCCGGGATCGCCTTGGCCGCCGCCTTGCCCAGCTCCGGATAGTTCCCGAGCTTGCTGCGCATGTCCGGCGGGGCGAGGTCCTTGCCGATCGCCGTGTTGTCCTTCTGGCCGATCATCAGCAGGGTCGGCACCGCGATCTGCGGCAGGCGGTAGACCACCGGCTGGGTCAGGATCATGTCGTAGAGGAGCGCCGAGTCCCAGGCGACCGCCTCCTTGCCCGGGCCGGCGTTGAGCCCGGCCAGCATCGTCACCCAGGGCTCATAGCGGGGCTCCCACTGGCCGGCGTAGTAGGTGGCGGTCTCGTAGGCGCGGATCGAAGCCGCCGAGACCTTGAGCTCGCGCTGGTACCATTGCTCCACCGAGACCGGGGGGACGCCCTTGGCGCTCCAATCCTCCAGGCCGATCGGGTTGACCAGCACCAGCTGCGCGACGTCCTTCGGGTAGAGCAGGGCGTAATGCGCGGCCATCATGCCGCCGGTGGAATGCCCCACCAGGATCGGCCGCGCGACCCCGAGCTTGTCGAGCAGGGCGTGGGTGTTCTCGGCGAGCTGCCGGAAGGTGAACTGATAGGCGGCCGGCTTGCTCGACTTGCAGAACCCGATCTGGTCCGGGGCGATCACCCGGTAGCCGGCCCCGGTCAGCGCCCGGATCTGGCTCTCCCAGGTCGCCGCGCAGAAGTTCTTGCCGTGGAGCAGCACCGCGGTGCGCCCGTTCGGCGTCGCGGGCCGCACGTCGAGATAGGCCATCTGCACGTCCTGGCGCTGCGACGTGAGGGTGAAGCGCTCGACCGGGAAGGGGTACTCGAACCCTTCGAGTTCGGGCCCGTAGGCCGGCTCGGCCGCAGCAGCGCTCGGAAGCGGGAGGGCCGGGATAGCCACGGCCAGGAGGGTGAGGGCGAGGACGGATCTGAGCATGGGCTGCCGGAAGCTTGAGCGGCGAGGGGCGTTGCGCCGTCCGCTCAGATCGGGCGGGCAGGACGCCCTGTCTACAGGATACCCTGTCCGAGTGGCGGCGACGCGCATCTTCGCGGCCGCGCCGGCCCGCGCTATCTGTCTCGCGTCCCGCCGGTCCGTGGCCCGGAGCCCCCGCAAGGAATTTCCGACGATGCGCTTCCCCGCCGTGGCCGTCCTCACCGGCGCCCTGGTCCTCGCCGCGGTACCGGCCCGGGCCGCGGATGCCTGCGACGCGCTTGCCGCCAAGGTGATCCGGATCACGGGCGCCTCGCTCGCGGGCCGGGAGGGGCCCTACGCGGTGTTCCGGGCCCAGGATGCCGAGCGGATGAGCCTCGATTGCCGGGCACCGGCCCGGATCACCATCGCCTCCCGCGACCGGGAGCCCGGAATCGCCTTCTTCGTCCTGGTCGGGCTGGCTGCCCGGGCGCTCACCGGCGCGGAGCCGCAAGCGGCCGAGGTGCTGGCGCTCAACCTTCACCAGGACAGCCTGCTGGCCGACGCGCCGCGGCGGGGCGGCACCAGCCGGGCGCTGATGCTGTGCGAGACCGGACCCCGGACGGATGGGCTCCGGGACGACCTGACGGTCTGCCGGGTCGCACCCCGGGCCGGGGTTTCGCGAATTCGCCGCGCGGGGTAGAGCGCTGCCCATGTCGACAAACGCAACACCCGGTCCCGTCGTCCAGGTCGGTCCCGTCGTCCAGGTCGGTCCCGTCGTCCAGGTCGGTCCCGTCGTCCAGGTCGGCGCGGCGCGCTTCGGAAATCACCTGCCGCTGACGCTGATCGCCGGCCCCTGCCAGCTCGAGGGGCGCAGCCACGCCCTGGAGATCGCCGCAGCGCTCAAGGAGATGGCTGCGGGTCTCGGCATCGGCCTCGTGTTCAAGACCTCGTTCGACAAGGCCAACCGGACGTCTGGGAGCGCCGCGCGGGGCATCGGCCTCGAAGGCGCCTTGCCGGTCTTCGCCGAGATCCGCGAATCCCTCGGCCTGCCGGTGCTCACCGACGTGCACGCCGCCGAGCATTGCGCGCCGACCGCCGAGGCCGTGGACGTGCTGCAGATCCCGGCCTTCCTGTGCCGCCAGACCGACCTCCTCCTGGCGGCCGCCGCCACGGGCCGGGCGGTCAACATCAAGAAGGGGCAGTTCCTGGCCCCCTGGGACATGAAGCACGTCGCCGCCAAGGTGACGGAGGCCGGCAACCCCAACGTCATCGTCACCGAGCGCGGTGCCTCGTTCGGCTACAACACCCTCGTCTCGGACATGCGCAGCCTGCCGATCATGGCGCAGGTGACCCACGGCGCGCCGGTGGTGTTCGACGCCACCCATTCGGTGCAGCAGCCGGGCGGGCAGGGCGCCAGCTCCGGCGGCCAGCGCGAATTCGTCGCCGTCCTGGCCCGGGCCGCCGTAGCGGTCGGCGTGGCGGGGGTGTTCATCGAGACCCACCCGGATCCGGACCGGGCCCCGTCGGACGGCCCCAACATGGTCGCCCTGCGCGACCTGCCGGCTTTGCTCGAGGACCTGATCGCCTTCGATCGGCTGGCCAAGCGCCGCTACGCCTGAGCCCGATCAAGCCGGCCGGAGCACGTGGATCCGCAGGGGCTGGACCAGGGCGTAGCGCCCGTCTGCCTCGCACTCGGCCGCGCCCAGGAAGGCCGCCTCGACGATCGGCCGCCGGTCCCGGATCGTCGCCGTGCGGGCGGGATCGACCGCGCTGACCCGTGCCAGGAAACCGTCCAGGTCGGCGAAGCTCTCGCGCCGGGCGAGGGTCACGTCCTGGCGGCACAGGAAGGTCCCGGCCGCCAGGGCCGACGCGATGGCGTCCTGCGCTGCGGCCCGGACCGCCGTCTCGTCCTCGATCGGTCGCAGGGCGTCGAAGAAGCTGCCCTCGGCCAGGGGCTCCACCACCACCAGGGTCCCACCCGGCACCAGGATCCGGGCCGCCTCGCCGAGGGCGGCGGTGGGGTTGGGCACGTGATGCAGGGCATTGACCATCACGGCGGCATCGAAATGCGCGTCGGGAAACGGCAGGGCCTCGGCCGAGGCGGCTTCGAATCGCGCGGCCGGCACGGCGTCGCGGGCCTTGCCCAGGGCCGTCTCGCCCGGATCGACGCCCGTGACCAACGCGCCGTCCTCGGCGAGCCGTTTCGCCAGGGTCCCGGGTCCGCATCCGATGTCGAGGATGCGCTTGCCGGCGAGCGGCGCGAAGGTGTCGCGGATCAGCGTGAGGGCATCCATGGCGTTGGCTTTCCGGAACCGCGCCGTTCGCGGCGCCAGCGTAGGTAAGCAGTTTCCGCTTGGAACGGGATGCGCGAGCCGGCGTCATACCGGCTGAGATTGCGTCGGACGTCTCTCCGGTCGCGCCCGCATCCTGAGCTTGGAAGACCTCGAAGGCGCCCTCCAGCCAGCCGCGCGACCTCTGGAGGGCTAGCCCCGTCACACCTCAGGACGGGGGTGAGATCGGGACCTTCGTCCCTCGAAACGGGCGTGAGATAGGAACCGGGCGGTCGGACGGTCGCGGCACCAACGCCCCGCCCTCAACCCTCGACGCGACACCCGCCCGGTGCAGGCCCACTATGAGGCGGAAAGTATTCACAAGATCAACGGCTGGCACTTGCGAGTGCCCAGGCCACCGGCGGTGATTCCGGCCTACGGTGCGGAGATGAACCGTCGTTCAGGCCGTCATGGTTATCAAAATCCGCATGCGAAAACTCGGAACCGTTCGTCGGGCAGCCACGTTGGTGGGCATGTTCGATCGAGGATCGAGAAGGAACGTCATGCGCAAGATCGGTATCATTGCCACCGCCGCCGCCCTGGCCCTCGGCAGCGTCGCCGCCACGACCGGCGCCGAGGCCCGTCCGTACGGCTTCCATGGCGGATACGGCCACGGCTATGGTCACGGCTACGGCTACCGGGGCGGACGTCGCGGCATCGGAACCGGCGCGGCCATCGGCCTCGGGATTGCCGGCCTGGCGGCCGGCGCGGTCGCTGCCGGCGCGGCCAACAACTACTACAACCGTGGCGGCTACGGCCCGACCTACGGCGCTCCGGCTTACGGCGGCTATTACGGCGCCCCCTATTAAGGGCGACGATCCCAACGGATCTGAAAGGCGACCGGCGCGAGCCGGTCGCCTTTTTCATGTCCGGTCAGCGACCGCGATAGGGGGCGACCCCGGTGTCAGGCAGCCAGATCGTCTTCGGCGGCTCGCCGGTCTGCCAGAACACGTCGATCGGAATGCCGCCGCGGGGGTACCAGTATCCGCCAATCCGCAGGTAGCGCGGCTCCAGCAGGTCGCGCAGGCGCTTGCCGATCGCCACGGTGCAATCCTCGTGGAACGCCCCATGATTGCGGAACGCGCCGAGATAAAGCTTGAGCGACTTCGATTCCACGAGCCAGTCGCCCGGCACGTAGTCGATCACCAGGATGGCGAAATCCGGCTGGCCGGTGACCGGGCAGATCGAGGTGAACTCGGGCGCGGTGAACCGCGCCACGTAATCGGTATCGGCATGCGGGTTCGGCACCCGGTCGAGGCGGGCATCCGCGGGGGAGGACGGCAGCGGGGTGGGCTGGCCGAGCTGCAGGGTCTCAGGCGTGGTCATGGCGTCTTTATAAGCCTGCGTGCGGTCCGACGCACCCATGCGCGCCGCGACCAATTCTTTACCGGTTTCCGTCACGATCCGCGCAGCGGGTGGCCGTCGACGCTGTCCGAAGCCGGTACGATACGATGCGCCTCGTTGCCTTCGGGTTGATTGCGATGGTCGCGGCTGCAGCCGCTCCCGCCCGCGCTCGGGAAGACGACGCGGTCCAGCGCATGCTCGATGCCATGACCAGCCACGACCTCTGTGCCCGCAACGACGTCCAGCTGCGCCGGCTGAACCGATCCCTGGCCGCGACGCCGGTCCGGCACCCGGCCCCGCTGCGCGTGCGGTAGGCCCGCACGTCAGCGTTGCGCTTCATCGCTGTCACGACACGTGCACAGGCGCCGCCTAACCGGATGCTTGCCGCCGGACGCGGCTTGACGGATAAGCCGCCGCGATGCGCCGCACCCCGGATCGGGGCCGCCGCTGCCGACAAGCGGCCCCGCGAGAGGACCTGTAATGACCGCGATCACCAATATCAGCGCCCGCGAGATCCTCGATAGCCGCGGCAACCCCACGGTCGAGGTCGATGTCCTGCTGGAGGACGGCTCGTTCGGCCGCGCCGCCGTCCCGTCGGGGGCGTCCACGGGCGCCCACGAGGCGGTCGAGCTGCGCGACGGCGACCAGAGCCGCTTCATGGGCAAGGGCGTGCTGAAGGCGGTCGAGGCCGCACAGACCGAGATCCTCGACGCGATCGGCGGCATGGAGGCCGAGGATCAGGTCGCGGTTGACGAAGCGATGATCGAGCTCGACGGCACCCCCAACAAGGCGCGCCTCGGGGCGAACGCGATCCTCGGTGTCTCGCTCGCGGTCGCCAAGGCGGCGGCCGAGGCCTCGGGCCTGCCACTCTACCGCTACGTCGGCGGTGTGCAGGGCCGGGTCCTGCCGGTGCCGATGATGAACATCATCAACGGCGGGGCGCACGCCGACAACCCGATCGACTTCCAGGAATTCATGATCATGCCGGTGGGCGCGGAGTCGCTCGCCGACGCCGTGCGCATGGGCTCCGAGGTGTTCCACACCCTCAAGGGCAAGCTGAAGAAGGCCGGCCACAACACCAATGTCGGCGACGAGGGCGGCTTCGCCCCGAACCTGCCGTCGGCCGAGGCCGCCCTCGACTTCGTGATGGACGCGATCAGCGCCGCGGGCTTCAAGCCGGGCACCGACATCGCGCTGGCGCTCGACTGCGCCGCCACCGAATTCTTCAAGGGCGGCGCCTACGCGTACGAGGGCGAGGGCACGACCCGGTCCATCGAGGCCCAGGTCGATTACCTGGCCCAGCTGGTCGCCAACTACCCGATCCTGTCGATCGAGGACGGCATGTCCGAGGACGATTGGGCCGGCTGGAAGCTCTTGACCGACAAGATCGGCGCGCGCTGCCAGCTCGTGGGCGACGACCTGTTCGTCACCAACGTCGAGCGCCTCTCCCGGGGCATCGCGGAGCAGACCGCCAACTCGATCCTGATCAAGGTCAACCAGATCGGCTCGCTCACCGAGACCCTGGCGGCCGTCGATATGGCCCAGCGCGCCGGCTACACCGCGGTGATGTCCCACCGCTCCGGCGAGACGGAGGATTCGACCATCGCGGATCTCGCGGTCGCCACGAATTGCGGGCAGATCAAGACCGGCTCGCTGGCCCGCTCCGACAGACTGGCGAAGTACAACCAGCTGATCCGCATCGAGGAGGGCCTCGGTCCGCAGGCGCTCTACGCCGGACCCGCGGCGATCAAGCACCTGACGCGCGGCTGATCTGTCAACGGCCGTATAAACCACCTTGTCATTCCGGGGCCGCGAGGCGGTACCCGGAAACCAGAAACTCCGTCGCGTCAGCACCGTGCACCGTGGGCCGCCCTGGAGTCCGGGGCTCGCCTGCGGGGCCCCGGAATGACGGGGTTGGTATCCGAGTGCGCCTGCGCCGGTTCACGCCGCCGGCAGCGTCCAAACCTTCTGCGGCCGCGCCAGCCCCCGCAGCTCGATGATCCCCACCGGCTCCAGCGGCCGGGCGCACCGCTCCGCGAAGGAATCCGAGACCAGCAGCGTGTGGCCGAGCGCCTCGCACTGGCTCTCGATCCGGCTTGCCTCGTTCACCGCCCGCCCGATCACCGTGAAGTCGAGGCGGCGCTCGGTGCCGACATTGCCGTAGACCACCGTCCCGAAATGCACGACGCAGTCGGCCGTCAGTTCCGGTAGCCCCGCGGCCCGGCGGCGATCGTTGAGTGCGGCGTTGGCCGCCAGCCCGTCCGCGGCGGCGTCGAGGGCGCTGTTGCAGACGGGGCAGGGCAGGATGCCGGCGTCGGCCACCGGGAAGATCGCCAGGAAGCCGTCGCCGAGGAATTTCAGGATCTCGCCGCCGTGCCGGGCCACGGGATCGCCCAGCGCGTCGAAATGCTCGTTGAGCCAGGCGACCATGTCGTAGGGGTCGGCCCGGTCGGACAGGGCCGTGAAGCCGCGCAGGTCCGTGAGCAGGATCGCGGCCGGGACGGCTCGGCCCTGGCCGCGCTGGATCTGCCCGTCGAGGACCCGCTCCGCGGTGGAGCGCCCGAGATAGGTCGCCGTGACCTCGCGCAGGGTATGCCCGAGGCCGAGCTTGGCCACCGCCAGCGCGAAGGTCGGCATGACCGCCGCGACCGCCGCGAGGTCGGCCTGCGAGAAGCCCGCGCGGGCCTGGGTGCAGAACGAGATCGCGATGCCGCGCAACGCCGTGCCGGGTGCGAAGCCGACGATCTGGACCGCGTACTCGGTGCCGCCCTCGGCGCGCAGGGCGTGCAGGATCGGGTAATCCGTTTCCGGACCGGGGCTGTCGAGGCGCCAGCGTCCGAAGGTCTGGCCCCGCTCCAGCATCGCGAAGATCGGGCTGCGGAGCCAGTCGGCCTCCTGCTCGGCGCCGTGCGGGTTCGGCACGAAGGTCAGACCCTGGTCGAGGAGCCAGTTCAGGCTGACGCCCCGCACCGTCGGGTCGATGGCCGGCGACATGACGCTGACCCGCCAGAGCGGGACGCCGGCCGCGCACAGGGCCTCGCAGACCCGGGCCAGCATCGTGTCGTGGTCGTCGGTCGCGGTCGCGTGCTCCGCGATCCAGCGCGTCAGCTCCGTCATGTCCATCGGTGCGCCGGAGTTCCCTTCCCTGGGTCCGGATCATACCCGATGGGCGCGAACCGGCAGCACCGAAAAACTCCGTTAACCTTTCCGCGCGAGGCTGGCGCCATGGTCGTCCGTCGCCGCGTCAGAATGGTCGTTTTGCCCCTGGGTCTCTGGACCCTGTCGGCGCTCGTGGTCGGCTTCTTCGTGTGGCAGGCCGAGAGCGGCAACCGCGGCCTCGAAGCCAAGAAGGTGCTGAAGATCCGCGCCTACGGCCTCACCCGGGAACTCGCCGCCGTTCGGGCGGAGCGGGCGACCTGGGAGCACCGGGTCACCCTGCTCAAGAGCGACCAGATCGACCGCGACCTCCTCGAGGAGCGCGCCCGGATCGTGCTGGGCCGCGTCCACGCCAACGACGTGGTCATCATCACACCCTGAGATCACGCCCTGCCGTCGCGCTGCGACCTGAGGTCAGCCCTGTCGCGCCCTGAAAGCCGGTAGTTCCCGGTCGGGGCGATGCCGTCGTTTCGCTCTGACAAGAGGGGCGACCTGTCAGAGCGTCCACCCTCGCTTTCCAAACGGTGCTGTCCTACACCCCGTTCCAGTCGCGTGGAATCACGGGGAGAGCGCCGATGGACGCTGCCAAGGAGCCTGCGAAGGACGATTCGTCCTCGCAACCGCAGATCGGAAGCTCGGAGGCTGGAAGCGCTCAGGTTATCGACGCGCACAAGCCGGCGCCCAACATGCCGCAATTCAACCGCGAAGAAGATCTCCACGCCTATCACGAGATGCTGCTGATCCGGCGTTTCGAGGAGAAGGCCGGCCAGCTCTACGGCATGGGCCTGATCGGCGGGTTCTGCCACCTCTATATCGGCCAGGAAGCCGTGGTGATCGGCATGCAGATGGCCTCGGTCGACGGCGACCAGGTCATCACCGGCTACCGCGACCACGGCCACATGCTGGCCTGCGGCATGGACCCCAAGGGCGTCATGGCCGAGCTGACCGGGCGCCGGGGCGGCTACAGCCGTGGCAAGGGCGGCTCCATGCACATGTTCAGCCGGGAGAAGCAGTTCTTCGGCGGCCACGGCATCGTCGGCGCCCAGGTCTCGCTCGGCACCGGCCTCGCCTTCGCGGACCGTTACCGGGAGAACGGCAAGGTCAGCCTCACCTACATGGGCGACGGCGCGGCCAACCAGGGCCAGGTCTACGAGAGCTTCAACATGGCGGCGTTGTGGAAGCTGCCCGTGGTCTACGTGATCGAGAACAACCGCTACGCCATGGGCACCTCGGTGGCCCGGGCCTCGGCGCAGACCGACTTCTCCAAGCGCGGCCTCTCCTTCGGCATCCCGGGCGAGCAGGTCGACGGCATGGACGTGCGCACGGTGCGCGAGGCGGCGGCGCGGGCGGTCGAGCACGCCCGCTCGGGCAAGGGCCCCTACATCCTGGAGATGCAGACCTACCGCTACCGCGGCCATTCCATGTCCGATCCGGCCAAGTACCGGACCAAGGACGAGGTCTCGAAGATGCGCGACGAGCACGACCCGATCGAGATGGTGCGCAAGCGCCTGCTCGAGCTGCACGGGGTGCCGGAGGCGGAGATCAAGGCGACCGACGCCAAGGTCCGCGAGACCGTGAACGCGGCGGCCGAGTTCGCCACCAACGATCCCGAGCCGGATCCCGCCGAGCTCTGGACCGACATCCTGCTGGATGCGCACGCCTAGCGCGTCCGCGAAACCCTGGCCGCCCCGACCGAAAAGACGACCGCAGAGCTGAGCATGGCGACCGACATCCTGATGCCCGCCCTCTCCCCCACCATGGAGGAGGGCAAGCTCGCCAAGTGGCTGAAGAAAGAGGGTGACCCGGTCAAATCCGGCGACGTGCTGGCCGAGATCGAGACCGACAAGGCGACCATGGAGGTCGAGGCGATCGACGAGGGCGTGCTCGCCAAGATCCTGATCGCGGAGGGCACCGAGGGCGTCGCGGTCAACACGCCGATCGCCATCATCGCGGGTGAGGGCGAGGATGTGGCCGAGGCGGCCGCCGGCGGCGGCAAGGCCAAGCCCAACGGCGCGGGCGGCCACCCGGCCCCGACGCCGGACATGCAGGCCGAGGGGATGGCCGAGAAGCCCGCCCCGGCGGCCAAGACCGGGTCCGACGCCCCGAACGCGCCGGCGGCGCCGGCCATCATCACCAACAAGGCCGACGAGCCGGTGATGGAGGAGTTCCCGGCCAACACCCCGATGGTCACCACCACGGTCCGCGAGGCCCTGCGCGACGCCATGGCGGAGGAGATGCGCCGCGACGGCGACGTCTTCGTCATGGGTGAGGAGGTCGCCGAGTATCAGGGCGCCTACAAGATCACGCAGGGGCTGCTGCAGGAATTCGGCGCCCGGCGGGTGGTCGACACCCCGATCACCGAGCACGGCTTCGCCGGCATCGGCGTCGGCGCGGCGTTGTCCGGCCTGAAGCCGATCGTCGAGTTCATGACCTTCAACTTCGCCATGCAGGCGATCGACCACATCATCAACTCGGCGGCCAAGACCCTGTACATGTCCGGCGGCCAGCTCGGCTGCCCGATCGTGTTCCGCGGCCCCAACGGCGCGGCCGCCCGGGTCGGCGCCCAGCACAGCCACGATTATTCCGCGTGGTACTCCAACGTGCCGGGCCTGAAGGTGATCGCCCCCTACACGGCCTCGGACGCCAAGGGTCTGCTCAAGGCCGCGATCCGCGACCCGAACCCGATCATCTTCCTGGAGAACGAGATCCTCTACGGCCAGTCCTTCCCGGTGCCACAGCTCGATGACTTCGTCCTGCCGATCGGCAAAGCGCGGGTCCACCGCACCGGCAAGGACGTGACCATCGTGTCGTTCGCGATCGGCATGACCTACGCGCTCAAGGCCGCCCAGGCGCTCGCCGAGGAAGGCATCGAGGCCGAGGTGATCGACCTGCGCACGATCCGCCCGATGGATTCCGAGACGGTGGTGCGCTCGGTGAAGAAGACCGGCCGCTGCATCACCGTGGAGGAGGGCTTCCCGCAATCCGGCATCGGCGCCGAGATCGTGGCCCGCCTGATGGTCGACGCCTTCGACTACCTCGACGCCCCGGTCCTGCGCATCACCGGCAAGGACGTGCCGATGCCCTACGCGGCGAACCTGGAAAAGCTCGCCCTGCCGACGGTGGCCGAGGTCGTCGAGGCGGCCAAGAGCGTCTGCTACAAGTGACGGGACTCGCGGGCGGCGCCGCAGCCCCGTCCGTCTGCCTCGAACGGGTTCGGAAACCAGCCGGCGCGCCATGAGCCAGGATCCCACACAGGACTTCGTCGAGCTGGTCGTCCCGCCGGACGCCCGCGCGCAGGGCGGCATTGAGGTGCTGCGCGCGGCCGTGGTTGACGGCGCCGTGAGCGTGGCGCTGCGTCGGTCGTTCGACGATCCCGCGACCTGGGGACGGCTGCTGCTCGACCTCGGCCGGCAGGCGGCCCGCGCCTACGCGCTGGAGACCGACATGTCGGAAGAGGAGGCGTTCGAGCGCATCCGCGCCGGCTGGGAGGCCGAGGGGCTCGACCCCGGCGGCTTCAACTAGCGATGGCGGCATCCGACCATGGCTGAGGCAGCGATCCGACTGGCAACCTACGCCGATCTCGTGGCCGTGCCGGAGCATCTCGTCGCCGAGATCATCGATGGCACCCTGGAGACACACCCGCGTCCGCGGCCTGGGCACGCCATCGCGGCAGTACGGCTCTCCAGCGAGCTCGATTTTACCTTCAGCCGTGGGCGTGGGGGTCCCGGGGGTTGGATCTTCATGATCGAGCCGGAGCTTCATCTCGACCCTCACGTGGTCGTGCCCGATCTCGCTGGCTGGCGCCGCGAGCGGATGCCGACCGAACCCGAGGATGCCTTCATCGGAACGGCGCCCGACTGGGTCTGCGAGATCCTCTCGCCGTCCACCATGCGCCTCGACCGCGGTCCCAAGCGCCGCATCTACGCGGAGGCGGGGATCGGCCACCTCTGGCTGCTCGATCCGGCCGCGGGCGTGCTGGAAGGGTTTGCCCTGATGGACGGGCGCTGGCTGCTGCTGGCCACGATCCAGCGCGGCGAGACCGTGGCCCTGCCGCCCTTCGACGCCGTCCCGTTCCCCCTGGACGACCTGTTTCCTTTCGACGATCCGGCCGCCCCGGCCTTGCCCGAGACCTGATGCCATGCCGATCAACGTGCTCATGCCCGCCCTCTCGCCGACCATGGAGAAGGGCAACCTGGCCAAGTGGCTGAAGAAGGAGGGCGACGCCGTGAAATCCGGCGACATCCTCGCCGAGATCGAGACCGACAAGGCGACCATGGAGGTCGAGGCGATCGACGAGGGCGTGCTCGCCAAGATCGTCGTGCCCGAGGGCACCGCCGACGTGCCGGTCAACGACCTGATCGCGGTGATCGCCGTCGAAGGCGAGGACCCGTCGAGCGTGCAGGCCACGGGCGGCGGCAAGGCCGAGCCGGAGGTCAAGGCCCAGCCAAAATCCGGGCCGACATCGGCCGAGCCGGCGCCGGCCGACCAGAACACCACGCCCGGCGGCGGCCACATGTCCTACGAGCGGGTGAACGCGGCGCCGGAGGGCGCCCAGCCGGGCGGGACCGCGCCGCAGCAGCAGGGCGGTTCGGGCGGCCGGGTCTTCGCCTCGCCGCTCGCGCGCCGGATCGCCAAGCAGGAGGGCGTCGAGCTCGCCGCCGTGGAGGGCACCGGCCCGCACGGGCGTATCATCGCTCGCGACGTCCAGGCCGCCAAGGCCACCGGGACCACCAAGGCGCCGGCCGCCCAGAAGCCCGCCGCCGAGGCGCCCAAGGCGGCAGCGCCCGCTCCGAAGGCGGCGCCCGTGGGCGGGGCGCCGGCCGGCCTCACCCTCGATCAGGTCCGGGGCTTCTACGCCAAGGGCTCCTACGAGGAGGTGCCGCTCGACGGCATGCGCAAGACCATCGCCAAGCGCCTCACCGAGGCGATGCAGGTGGCCCCGCACTTCTACCTCACGGTGGATTGCGAGCTCGACGCGCTGATGGCGCTGCGCGAGACGCTCAACGCCTCCGCGGGCAAGGACAAGGACGGCAAGCCGGCCTTCAAGCTGTCGGTCAACGACTTCGTCATCAAGGCGATGGGCCTGGCGCTCACCCGCGTGCCCGCCGCCAATGCGGTCTGGGCCGAGGACCGTGTGCTGCGCTTCAAGCAGGCCGAGGTCGGCGTCGCGGTGGCGATCGACGGCGGGTTGTTCACTCCGGTGATCCGCCGGGCCGACGAGAAGACCCTGTCCACCATCTCGAAGGAGATGAAGGATTTCGCTGCCCGGGCGCGTGCGAAGAAGCTCAAGCCGGAGGAGTACCAGGGCGGCGTCACCTCGGTGTCGAACCTCGGCATGTTCGGGATCAAGCACTTCACCGCGGTGATCAACCCGCCGCAATCGAGCATCCTGGCGGTGGGGGCCGGCGAGAAGCGCGTCGTCGTCAAGGACGGCGCCCCGGCGGTGGTCCAGGTGATGACCGCCACCCTGTCCTGCGACCACCGCGTCCTCGACGGTGCGCTGGGCGCGGAGCTGGTTGCGGCCTTCAAGGGGCTGATCGAGAACCCGATGGGCATGTTGGTCTGAGCCGGAGCACGCAATGTCCGACACCTACGACATCCTCATCATCGGCGCTGGCCCCGGCGGCTACGTCACGGCGATCCGGGCGGCGCAGCTCGGCTACAAGACGGCGGTGATCGACCGGGAGCACCTGGGCGGCATCTGCCTGAACTGGGGCTGCATCCCCACCAAGGCGCTGCTGCGCTCGGCCGAGATCTACCACTACATGCAGCACGCCTCCGATTACGGCCTGTCGGCCAAGGAGGTGACGTTCGACACCGCGGCCATCGTGAAGCGCTCGCGGGGCGTCTCGGGTCGGCTCAACGGCGGCGTCGGCATGCTGCTGAAGAAGAACAAGGTCGACGTCATCTGGGGCGAGGCCTCGGTCGACAGCGTCGCCACGGGCAACCAGCCCGGCCAGGTCACCGTAAAGGAGTCCAAGCGCGCCGAGCCGCCCAAGGGCGCCAAGGGAGCGGGCAGCTACCAGGCCAAGCACATCATCGTGGCCACCGGCGCCCGGCCGCGGGCGATCCCCGGGATCGAGCCCGACAAGAAGCAGATCTGGACCTATTACGAGGCCATGGTCCCCGAGACGATGCCCAAGAGCCTGCTCGTCATGGGCTCAGGCGCGATCGGTATCGAGTTCGCCTCGTTCTACCGGACCATGGGCGCCGAGGTGACCGTGGTGGAGCTGCTGCCGCAGATCCTGCCGGTGGAGGATGCCGAGATCGCGGGCCTGGCGCGCAAGCGCTTCGAGAAGCAGGGCATCAAGATCCTCACCGGCGCCAAGGTGACCAAGGTCGAGAAGGGCACCGATTCGGTCACGGCGACCATCGAGGGCGGCGACGGCACGTCACAGACAATCACCGCGGAGAAGCTGATCTCGGCGGTGGGAGTGGTCGGCAACATCGAGAATATCGGCCTCGAAAAACTCGGGGTGAAGATCGACCGCGGTATCGTCGTCACCGACGGGCTGGGCCGGACCAACGTCCCGGGCCTGTACGCTATCGGCGACGTTGCCGGCCCCCCGATGCTGGCCCACAAGGCCGAGCACGAGGGCGTCATCTGCGTCGAGACCATCAAGGGCCTGCCCACCCACCCGATGGACAAGGCCAAGATCCCGGGCTGCACCTATTGCCAACCGCAGATCGCCAGCGTCGGCCTCACCGAGGCCAAGGCCAAGGAGCTGGGCTTCGCCGTGAAGGTCGGTCGCTTCCCGTTCGCCGGCAACGGCAAGGCGATTGCGCTGGGTGAGCCGGACGGCCTCGTCAAAACGGTGTTCGACGCCAAGACCGGCCAGCTGCTCGGCGCCCACATGGTCGGCGCCGAGGTGACCGAGCTGATCCAGGGATACGTCGTGGCGATGAACCTGGAGAGCACCGAGGAGGAGCTGATGCACACGGTGTTCCCGCACCCGACGCTCAGCGAGATGATGCACGAGAGCGTGCTCGACGCCTATGGCAAGGTGATCCACAGCTGACCGGTGGCGCGTCACGCCTGCGCACAACGGTTTTCGGCGGTCTCACACGTCCGACAGCCGAAACGCGCGTTGCTTGCGCAACAGCGCGGAAAGCAACGCGGGATAAGCATGAGGATCGCTGCTCGTGGAGGCGCCGCTACGTCGGCGCCGCCGCGTTCGCGCGCGCCGTCATGGCAAGGCCGATGCCCTGGAACAGGGCGATTACGAACACGGTCGCCAGGCTTCCCCCGAGAGGAATCAGCGCCAGAGCCCACGGATCGAAACGACAGACCAACAGCAATGTGACAACGCTTCCGATCACGGACGCGATGATCATGCGAAAAATACAGCATTCCGACGGCTGCATGATGTCTCCCGCTCGGCTACCCCCAACCTATAATTGTAATTTTAACCAAAGATTGCAATCGAAAATAGTACGCAGCACCGTGGCGTGATCTCTGTTCCGCTGTTTCGCCGCCAAGGCGGATGCGCGGTCTACGGTCTCAACCCGTTCGCCGACCGCATGCAGGGACCGGCGGCCCGTCTCCAATGGCGTTTGGTTTACTAAAACGATCAAGGAGCCCGGATCGGGGGCGGTGAAACGGCTTGCGCGATTACCTGTGTCAAACGCTCATCCGGTCCCGCGCTCCACCGGCTCTGCCTGATCTTGAGACGGCACATAGGCGCACCACTCGCAGATGCCGCGCTCGGCGCCGCGACTGGCGTTGCGCTGCGAACAGAGCGGGCAGACGAGCAGGATCAGCCGTCCGCCCGACCGGAGCGCCAGGCCCCGCCCGCGGAACGTGACCTCCGTCACCTCATCGCCAGCCCGCCGATCGCGCATCCTGTCGCTCATCGGGCCTCCGCGGTACCGCGCTGCGGGCCAGCGAGAAACGCGACTCGAACCTTCGATTCCAACGGCATGGCGACGCGACCCTCGAACGAATCCAGGGATACAAGCGGCGGGCCAACGAATGGCTCCGCTTGGCCTGTGAATCCCACGGATGCGCGGGGCGCAAATCCTGCCTAAGAGTGGCCGCGACCGGGAGTGGTCCGCCGGCCTGATTCCGGTTTGGAGCGGGCGCGCGCAGGCGGTCGAGGGCAGGCGGCCGGAGCCGATCGCAGCGCGATCGAGCGCGGTTCTCAGGCAGGAGCTTTGTGGGATACAATGCCGGAGCAAGCACAGACGACGACCGCCGAGAGCGGCGTTCCGACCTTCGGGGACGTTGCCCGGGCCGCGGAGCGGATCGCCGGGATCGCCCACCGGACCCCCGTGCTGACCTCGCGCACCGCCGATGCGCGGACCGGCGCGAAACTGTTCTTCAAGGCCGAGAACCTGCAGCGGGGCGGGGCCTTCAAGTTCCGCGGCGCCTACAACGCGATCAGTGCCCTGCCGGAGGCGGTCCGCGCCCGCGGGGTGCTGTCGTTCTCCTCGGGTAACCACGCCCAGGCGATCGCCCTGGCGAGCCAACTGCTCGGCATCCCGGCGACCATCGTGATGCCGGGCGACGCCCCCGCGGCCAAGATCGCGGCGACCCGGAGCTACGGCGCCGAGGTCGTGCTGTACGACCGCTACACCCAGGATCGGGAGGCGCTCGGCCGGGAACTCGCCGAGCCCCGGGGCATGACGGTGATCCCGCCGTTCAACCACCGCGACGTGATCGCCGGACAAGGGACGCTGGCGCAGGAACTGATCGCGGAGGCCGGCCCCCTCGACATGCTGGTGGCCTGCCTCGGCGGCGGCGGCCAGCTCGCGGGCTGCGCGCTCGCCGCCGCGGAATTGTCGCCCGGCTGCCGGGTGATCGGCGTGGAGCCGGAGGCCGGCAACGACGGGCAGCAATCGTTCCGCGGGGGCGCGATCGTGACCATCCCGGTTCCTCGGACCATCGCGGACGGGGCGCAATCGACGGCGCTCGGCGACCTTACCTTCGCGATCATTCGCCGGGATGTCGCCGACATCCTGACCGTTTCGGACGCGCAGCTCGTCGAGACCATGCGGTTCTTCGCCGAGCGCATGAAGATCCTGGTCGAGCCGACCGGCTGCCTGGCGGCGGCAGCGGTCCTGCACGGGCTGGTCGACGTCAAGGACAAGCGCGTCGGCGTGGTGATCAGCGGCGGCAACGTCGATCTCGCCACCTTCGCGCGGCTCACGGGCGAAACGGCCTGACGCGCCGAATGCCGCGGCCCTGTGGCCCGGCCGTAGTGGACCGGGCGGGGACGGATGCTTATCTTGTGCCTGTCAGAATGCGCGCTCCCGGGCCTTGAACCCGGATGGGCGGGAGGGTGACGATGTTTGCAGGCTTCAAGGTTCTTTCGCTGACCGATCGCGCGGCCGAGCGGATCAAGGCGATCATGGCGGATGCCGACCGGCCGATCGCGGGCCTACGGGTCGGCGTTCGCAACGGCGGCTGCGCCGGCATGTCCTACACGATGGAATATGCCGAGGCGGCCAATCCCGGCGAGGACGTGGTCGAGGATCGCGGCGTCCGGGTGTTCGTCGATCCGAAGGCGGTGCTGTTCCTGCTCGGCACCGAGATGGACTTCACCACCACCAAGCTCGCCTCGCAGTTCGTCTTCAACAACCCGAATCAGACCTCGGCCTGTGGCTGCGGCGAGTCGGTGGCGATCACGCCGGTCTCGGAAGAGCGGATCCCGGCCCGGGTCTAGGGCGTCGTCCCGAAGGATGACGTCCGGCCTTCGGGAAATTCGATGTGCGATCGACGACCTAGCGCATCATTCTGGCTGCGGTACCCAGGATGATGCCCGAACGCTTCGCGTCAGGCCACCTGCGGGAGCGACTCGGCCGCATCGTCCACGACGCGGTTCCGGCCGGCGCGCTTGGCCGCGAACATGCACAGGTCGGCGCGCTCCAGGAGTGAGGCCGGGCTGTCGCTGGCGTGCAGAACCGCGATGCCGAGCGAGATCGTGACCTTGCCGAGCGACTCGCCGGTGGAGCGCTTCACGAGTTCCCGGCCCATCACGCTGGTCCGGACCTTCTCGGCCACCTGTCGGGCCAGGACCCGGTCGGCGCCGGGCAGCACTATACCGAACTCCTCACCGCCGAACCGGGCGAGCAGCGCCTGCGGGCCGGCATTCTCGCGCATCACGATCGCCACGAGGCGCAATACCTGATCGCCCGTGAGATGGCCGTACAGGTCGTTGAAGCGCTTGAAGAAGTCGATGTCGAGCACGACCAGGCTCATCGGCACGCCCCCGAAGCGGGACGCGTCCAGGGACGCCTTCAGCATCTCCTCGAAATGCTTGCGGTTCGCCAGCCCGGTCAGCGCATCGGTCAGGCTCTCGATCCGGCTCACCTCGAGCTTCTCGCGCAGGGTCTCGATCTCGGTGCGGGTCTCGCGCATCCGGGCCTCGAGGACGCGGTTGTTCACCGCGACCTCGCGGGTGGTGGAGACCAGGGTCGATACGATCTCGCCGAGGCGCGCCCGGGTCGGCATGCCCTCCTGGGCGAGGTCCTGGGCCAGGCCGCGCAGGGCTTCGCCATATTGCGTGGTGGAACCGAGCGACAGGTCGAGGATCTCGGTCACCGCTCCGATCTCATCGAGCACGCTGCGGCTGACGTCGCCGGCGGCGCTCGTGAGCTGGCGCCCATCGAGATAGGTCTCGTGCAGGTCGTCGATGTCCGACTCGGTCAGGCAGCCGTTCTCGGTGGTCCGGCGCTTGACCGCGTCGCCCAGCAGCGGCAGCTCACCGGACACGTAGGCGTACCAGACCGCGTAGGCCCGGGGGGTGGCTGAGGGACCGTAATCGTGGATCAGATCGTGGGCCCGCTTCGCCAGCGCGAAGCTGCGGTCACGATCGGAATAGGTCTCCTGGCTCATCCGTAACCTGCGGTCCGAGGCCGCCGGTGGATCAATAAACCCGGCCCAAGACCAGTCTAGTGCCGGTTCGTAGCCGGAACGTTAAGCCGGACGTTACTTCTCTTTCTTTGCCAAAACTGGTCGAAGCAAGAAGGCCGGGACATGTGAACCAAGTCCGACCGGGGTATCCCCGTCGGGCTCGTTGCGGCGGCTGCGATCTTCGCGCACCCGCTCCTCGCGAACGGGTTCGGGGCGCGGAGCCGGACGGGTGTCGCCACGCGCGGCAGCCGACCCGCCGCGGGAGCGCTGGCGCCCACCGCCCTCGCGGCCATTCGGCTTGGCCTCGGCCCGAGGCTCCGACCTGCCATCGGTCGCGCGCGGCTCCGGTGCCCTGGCCTCCACCAGACCGGGCTCCGACGATCTGATCTCGGAAGTCCTGCTGTCGGAAGTCTTACCCTCGGAAGATCTGCCCTCGGAGGCGCGCCGCTCGGAGCGTCCCCCCGATGACCGCCCTTCGGACGAGCGCCCCTCGGACGACCGGCCCTCGGACGAGCGCCCCTCGGATTTGCCCGAGCGCGCGCCGCGGCGGCCCTCGCCCGAGCGGCCGCGATGCCGCGTGCCGGTATCGGCGGACGGATCGGCCACGGTGGACAGGTCACCGTCGAACCAAGGGATCGGCTGCCCGATCAGCGCCTCGATGGCGACCAGCGAGCGGTCGTCCCCGGGAGCGACCAGGGTGTAGGCGGCGCCGCTCCGGCCCGCCCGGCCGGTGCGGCCGATCCGGTGAACGTAATCCTCGGGGTGGTGCGGGATGTCGAAGTTGAAGACGTGGCTGACCGCCGGGATGTCGAGGCCGCGGGCCGCCACGTCGCTGGCGACCAGCAGGGCGGTCTCGCCGGCGCGGAACGCGTCCAGCGCAGTTGTACGCGCCCGCTGGTCCATGTCGCCGTGGAGCGCGGCGGCGTCGAAGCCGTGGCTGACCAGCGACTTCTGCAGCAGCGCGACGTCGCGCTTGCGGTTGCAGAAGATGATCGCATTGTTCAACTCGGACTCGCCGCGGATCAGGGTGCGCAGGCGCTCGCGCTTGGCATGACCCTCGGAGCCGACCGCCACCAGCCGTTGCGTGATGGTCGAGGCCGTGGAGGCCGGCCGCGCCACCTCGATCCGCTGCGGGTTGTGCAGGAACATATCCGCCAGCCGCTCGATCTCCGGCGGCATGGTCGCCGAGAAGAACAGCGTCTGCCGGGTGAACGGCACCATCTTCACGATCCGCTCGATGTCGGGGATGAACCCCATGTCGAGCATGCGGTCGGCCTCGTCGATGACCAGCAGCTCGACACCGGTGAGCAGCAGCTTGCCGCGCTCGAAATGGTCGAGGAGCCGGCCCGGCGTGGCGATCAGCACGTCGGTGCCGCGCGTCAGCTTGGCGTCCTGGTCCGCGAAGGACACGCCGCCGATGATCAGCGCGACGTTGAGCTTGTGGTTGGTGCCGTAGCGATCGAAATTCTCGACCACCTGCGCGGCGAGCTCGCGCGTCGGCTCCAGGATCAGCGTGCGGGGCATCCGGGCGCGGGCGCGGCCGTTCTCCAGCAGCGTCAGCATCGGCAGCGTGAACGCCGCGGTCTTGCCGGTGCCGGTCTGGGCGATGCCGAGGACGTCCCGGCGCGCGAGCACGTGAGGGATCGCCTGCGCCTGGATCGGCGTCGGCTCGGTGTAACCCGCCGTCTCGACGGCGTTGAGGACTTTTTCGCTCAGTCCCAGGTCGGAAAAAGGCATCTGCGTTCAGGAACCGTTGCGCGCCCGGCCGGCGCGGTGGACACCGTCGCGGCAACGGCTCGGGAGGGCTCACGTAAGGCGCACGAACGCACCCGTGGCCGCGGGGCGCATGGGCCAGTCAGTTAGGGGCTTGGCGCAGCTTGTCAATCTCGCAATGCGCGCATCGGGGTCCCGCACACAGCCGATCAGGGCTGGTGACGGTCCAGGGCGGGCAGGAGGCAGGGGTCGAGACGTGTCGCCCGAGCGGCGCCGGCCGGCGCGAGCGAGCCGGTCGTCTCAGGATCGGCCGAAAGCCCGTGTCCGGCCAGGGCGAGCTGCCCCGGCGCGGGGCCGGCCTGGCTCAAACGGGCGAGCTGGTGAGTCGCGGCCAGGGCGAGCAGACCCACGACGGCCGAGATGCGCAGCGCCCAGGCCAGGGATCCTGTGGGCCGGGCCGTTCGGCTCGGGGCCGGATGCGCCGGTACGGGCCTGTCCGACTCGGCGGCGGGTCGGCGCGTCCCGAAGGGCTTCTGACTCCGCTCGGCGGGCGGGAGCATGGTCTGTCCTTCTCGGTCCGGCATGCGGCCGGCGACGGTCGATCCGGGACGGTTACCACCCCATGGTTAACCGCCGACTTACGCGGGACGGCACGAGCAAGCGCTCACCGTACCAGAATAAAACGGTGTCCCCGGCGCCCTTGCGGAAGAGCCCGACTTGCGCCGGGCCCGAATCGGACAGATCCCGGCGTCTCCTGATAATGAAGCCCGACTAATCTTCAGGCTTTGCTCAAACGCCGTTGCAGCTTCTGATACACAGTCCTTCGCCAAGGACAGGGATCTTCACGCTTAACCTTCACCTTTCGTTGACGAGATCGGGCTAGTCTCGGCGGGCTTGTTGCAGGAAAGCGACAGACCCGCCGACCGAGAGCGCCTAGAAGGCAGCCGGCTCAAGCCAACCCCAGGACCCATGGCACCATGAAAAAAGTTCTTCTTGCATCGACCGTTCTCGCCGGCATGACTGTCGCCGCTTCCGCGGCCGACCTGCCGCGTCGCGCTGCGCCGCCGCCGGTGTTCACGCCGGTGCCGGTGTTCACCTGGACCGGCGCCTACTTCGGCGTGAATGCCGGCTACGGCTTCGATGCCAGCAGCCGCAACACCGCCAGCTACGGCCTGCCGGCCGGCTCGCTGGTCAATTCGCCCACCACGAACGCCATCGTCAGCGTCGGCAACCGCAGCAACAACGACGGTTTCACCGGCGGCGCCCAGATCGGCTACAACTACCAGTTCACCCCGGGCTCCGGCATCGTGGTCGGCTTCGAGGCTGACGCCCAGTACGTCGACTTCGCCCGCCGCGCCAACGTCACCCAGAACTACGGCATCGCCGGCGCCCCGGGCTTTGCGTTCTCGAACCCGCGCGCCTTCGTCGCCACCAGCGGCAACGGCCTCGACTACTTCGGCACCGCCCGTGGCCGCCTCGGCTACGCCTTCGACCGGACCCTCGTGTACGCCACCGGCGGTTACGCCTACGGCTCGGGCCAGGACGACCAGAACTTCGCTGGCCGCAGCTTCCGCAACAGCTTCCGCACCGGCTACGCCGTCGGCGGCGGCATCGAGTACGCCCTGCCCACCGACTCGTTCCTGAACTTCTTCAAGTCCTCGGCCGTGACCCTCAAGGTCGAAGGCCTGTACGTGAACCTGGACCGCCAGAAGAACACCGCCGGTGGCGTGTTCTACGGCAACCTGCTGGCCCCGAACGGCACCGCCTACCTCAACGGCGCCGCCGCCAACACCGAGTTCGCCGTCGTCCGCGCCGGCGTGAACTACAAGTTCGGCTCGTACTAAGATCGCACTTCGGCGCCGGCTTGGCCGGCGCTGATCTCGGGCTCAATGATCCGCTTTCGGACCCAGAGTTCCGTTTAATATCAACCTAAAGCTAAACGGGGCCGCACAGCATGCTGTGCGGCCCCGTTTACGTTGAAAGGGTTCGCGCGCTCCCAGCAGCCATTGCGGTCTGTTTCTTCCCGCCTATACCGTTGCCCGCTGCCGCACCCTACGGCAGCATGATTGCTTCACGGGGCTCCGCGATGGTGTGTCCGTTCCGCTCCGCTCTGAAGCGCTTGCCCATTTCATAGGCCTGCTTGCGCGAACGCATGATGCCGCCGAGGGGCCGGTGCGCGGCGAGTCCGTGCCATGGGCTGAACGATAGGCCATCGTCGACCGCGCTCGACCGGGCCTCACTCCACGCCGTCTGCGGCTTCACCCGGATCCGCGCCACGGTCTGGTACAGGCTCTCGCTCTCGGGCCAGACCGTCGCGGCGTTCTCGACCGGCATCGTGTCGAGGCTGGTGCAGAGCTGTACCTTGACCTCCCAGACTCCCCCGTTCGCTCGGAAGAATTCGACCACGGCCTCCCGGATGGCGTTCGGGCCTCCGTCCTCCGCCAGGGGCTTGTCGGTCAAGGCCATTAGTTCGGGCGCGACCGGTACCACGGACAGCTTGGCGACGTAGTCACCGAAGCGCACGGGCACCTGGCTGTAGAAGGTCTCGCCGAGGATGTGGGTCTCGGGCTGGCCGCCCATCGTCGCGACGGTGGCGTTGGGCGCACCTGTGGTCGAGACGATGAGCTCCTGAACGCCCCGCATCGACCCGGAGACGACCTTCTTGAAGCCCTCCGCCCTATCGGTCGTGGCCGCGAGCAGCTTTAGGGTCGCGAGGAATGCCTTCGGCGTCGGCGCGCCAAAGGCGGGTCCGTTGACCAGCACGAGGTCCTGGGTGACGTCCCCTTCGGAACCCTCCAGCCGCTCGCCCTCGACCCCGATGATCTTTACGGCGAGGCCGCGGGGCGTTGAGACGCTGTCGTCGAGGATGTCGCCGGGAATGGTCGAGAGGCGCATGACCACGGGATAGGTCCCCGGCCTGGAGAAAAGGCCTTGGGCCAGCATGGGCGGAAGGTCCGAGGCCACCTCAAGCTCACCCTCAAGGAACCCGTGGCTCTTGGCGTGGACGCTGCGGATCGCGTGGCCGCCGTCCGCCAGGGTCTTCTCGCTGACTGAGCGCATCGTCTCCATCAGGCTCTGCGCCGTCTCCGCCTCGTCGTCTGCGACGGTTTCGACGTCGGGGCCGTATCGAAGGTAGAACGCGCTCGCATCGACCATGATCGTTCCTCGGGGCGGGATCGCTGGCACGACCGGGGACCGGTCACCTTTCGTCCTCACCCACTGAACAGGGCCAAGGCCCCCCGACCTCCACGGTTCCGAAGGCTCGACCCGGTCGAACGCCCGCGCACGCGATCCGAACGATGGAGCACCGAGGCGGGGCCAATCGGCGTCGTCACGGGATTAGGTCGTCTCGGCGTCTAGGCGCTCGCCCTCGATGCGCTCCGGCTCGCCTTCGTCCATTCCGCCGACCAGGCGGAACTGGCTCGGCGCGATCCCGAACTCGACCTCGAACGCCTTGCTGAACGCGCTTCGGCTCGCGTAGCCGACGGTTGCGGCGATGACCTTCACCGGCAGGTCGGTACCGCTGAGGAGACGGGAGGCGATGCGGAGGCGGACCCTCTGGACGAACTCCATCGGGCCCTGCCCGAAAGCCGCGGCGAACGCCTCGGCGAAGCTGGTCCGGCTCATGCCCGCGAGGGCCGCCAAGCTGTCGACGGAGTATGGCGCACCCGGCTGTTCGAGGACCGCAAGGACAGCGCGGGCGAGCTTCGGGTTCTGCAGGGCCGCCAGGATCGGGGACGTGAAGTCGCTCGCCGCCAAGTGCCGGCGCAGGAGGATGATCAGGCACTGCTTCATCAGCAGTTCGGTCATCGCCTGTGTCGCCAGATTAGGGCTTAGAACCTCGGCGAGCATGAGTTCGAAGGCGTACCGCAGCATCGGATCCGAGGGAAAGGTCTCCACCATGGGGGACTGGAACAGCTCGAACAGACCCATCGCACCGGTGTGAGTGTCGGCGATCTGGCCGCATACGAAGAGCGCATCGGGGCTCCCGTCGCCGGCCGTGAAGGAGATCAGGCCGTCACCATGGAGGACGCAATGATCCTCTGCGCGGACCTCACCGACGCAGTCCTCGGCGGCGCCGAGGCTGTGCGAGTGGCGAGCCGGCACGACGATGATGGTATGCGGCGCATAGGATCGCCACGGTCCCTGACCGACCCGGAGGCTTCCCGTCCCACGCAACACGTAGTGGACGGTGATCGCCTCGAACGGGCTGAAACCGAGGCGCCATCCGCGCTGTATGGTGCAGACGGAGAACGAGCGCAGCCGAACCGCAAGCGTGACGAGAAGGCGGTCGAGAAGGTCGGCTCCCATGGTCGTGGACTATGCGTCACCGCTGGCGAAAGCCCCAACGAATTCGGGCCGCCGCGGTAGCGAAGCTGGCATACAAATTTAAACCCGACCATGCACTTCGAGAGCTTTTGCCGCGAGGGTTGAAGCGCCTGAAGCATTCAAGGGATTTTAGCGACCGCCGGTCTCCGGGACAGGTCGAAACCGGTTGTCCGCCTGATCGACAGAACGGCGAGGCTCTCGGCGGGTAGGCACCGGTTCAGCGGCAGTCCGGTTGGACGGAACGGGCATGGAGGAATGCCGTCAGGTCACCGGACTTGCCACAGGGGATACGGCCATTCTTTCCAGGATACGGCCCAACGTGACCGGGCGCCAATCCCAGCAGTCGACGCCGACGTCGAGGCTTGTCCGGGTGGCCGGGATACTGCCGTGCGAATGCCCGTAGACGTGAAGGTCGCCGTGCCAGGCATGGGGCCACGTCACGTGCGCGTAGTGGCTGCACCAAAGCGCCTGGGGCTTCAGCATTCCCGGGTCCTGGACGAACACCCGTTGGACGTCGACGATGGGTCCGGCCCAGGTCAGGCGTTCCGCCAACTCGTCGTGGTTGCCCCGGCAAAGATAGATGCGTCCGTTCAGGCGAGCCTGGATCGATGCGGCGTATTCAAATGTGCACTTGTAGGCGAAATCGCCGAGGTGCCAGACGATGTCGTCCGGCCTGACGACCTTGTTCCAGGCGGCCACCAGGGCCTCGTCGTGGGCCTCGATGGTCTCGAACGGACGCGGTCGAGGCATGCGAGGACTGAGAATTCCTCGGTGCCCAAAATGGGTGTCAGCACATAGGAGCGTTCTGGGCATTTCAGCCTCCGAAATGACGGAGGCTTTCTCGCTGTGCGCGGCGCTCCGGTGTCAGGGGTAAGGGTGGAAGTCCCTGGATTTCATCGGTCGAGTGCTCCTGCTGGCGAGCGGTGATCGCATCGTTCGCGCATCTCCGACAAGGGGGGCCACAGGGGGATCCACCGCCAGGCATCGCCCCTGTAAGGACACCTCGCGGCCGCCTTGGCCTCGATGAGCCGGGATGCCGAGTTGCAGGCGCAATCGGAAACCCGGTGAACGTCCAAATATGGTTAAGGAACCATTGATTCGAGGGAAGCGGGCATCAGGAAGCGCATCCCGCATTCCGCGTCCCTCGGAGTCGTGCCGACCGACCGAAAGCTCCGACGCCGCCCGCTCGTCCGAAGGCCGATCACGCCGTACGTCAGCGCCTAGGTCGTCTTGCCGGCAGCCAGGCCGGCCCGGTCGATGATCTGAACCTGTCCGCGCCGAACCTCGACCAGGCCAGTGTCGGCCCACTCCCCCAGGAGACGGCTGATGACCTCGCGCACGCTGCCGACGTCGGACGCGAGTTGCTGATGGGTCTTCCAGACGATGCCGTCCGCGTCGGCCTCGACCAGGAGCCTTCGGGCCAAGCGCTGTTCCAAGGGCGCGAATGCAATTTCCTCGACGAGGTCGAACATCCCCGACAGGAGCTTGGTGTAATCGTCGAGGACGAAATCACGGAAGGCGACGCTCTCCCGCATCAACTGGCGGAAGGTGTCGGCCGGTAACGCCGCCAACTCGGTTCGGGCCTCCGCGACGCTCTGCGCCGGGAAGCCGCCGCCAGACAGCAGGCATTGGGTGGTGAGGACGCAGGTACCGCCGGCACCCACCTTGTAGATCAGCATCTCCCGACCGCCCTCGGACATCCGAAAGACGCGGGTACGGCCATCGATGCACATCAGGTAGTTCGCGCACGCGTCCTGGAGTTCGTAGGCGATCGCTCCTGCCTCAAGCACGGGAAAACCGACCGTGCCGCGTGCGAGCTGGAGGTGGCTCGCGCTGAAGTCCCGGACCAGGGGAAAGCGCTCGATCCACCGTTCGACCTGATGGGCGCTCTGCATGGTCTTCCTCCTCGGGCCGGCGGTCATTGAACGCCACCGTGCCCCAATCGATACGCGAAAGCCTTGGGATCCACAGCCTTCGGTGACCTGGGTCACAGACGGTTGCCAGGGGCCTCTGTACCACTGTCGGCAGAGAACAAAAATCAGCTCCTGCAACAACATGAGGAAGCATAGGCTTCCCGTGGGGCGGGGCGAAGCCACTGGGAGAAAACCATGCGCCGTCTCGCCCCCCTTCTGCTCGCCTCCGTCCTTCTGACCGCCCCGGCCTACGCGGAGCAGGACCTGCTCCTCGGGGCCGACATGGGCTCGGCCGCGATGACGAGGGCCGAGATGACCCGCGCTGACATCGAGGCCCTGATCGCCAAGGCCGACGGCAAGCCCATCGACCTCTCCGACAAGGCGCTCGCCGGACTCGACCTATCGGGCCTGAACCTCAGTGGCGCCAACCTGCGCACCGCCCGCCTCAACAAGGCCAACCTGCGCGGCGCCGACCTGACCGGGGCGAACCTGGAGCAAGCCTGGTTCATCAAGGCCGACCTTTCCGGCGCCAAGCTCGTCGGCGCCAAGATGTTCGGCATCACCGCCCGCGACGCGAACCTCAGCAGGGCCGACCTGAGCCGCTCCATGCCCATCGGTGACTTCAAGGGCGCCAACATGGCCGGGGCGACGCTGGTCGACCTCAAGGGCGGCGCAGACATCAAGAACCAGTCCATGGGCCTGATGCGGGCCGTATTCGTCTCGGTGAACCTCAAGGGCGCCAACCTGAAGGGAGCCAACCTCGGTCGCTCGCGACTGGAATACGCCGACCTCACGGATGCGAACCTCACCGACGTGGTGCTGATGGGTTCCGACCTGTCGGGCGCCAACCTCACCGGCGCGACCGTTGCGGGCGCCGACTTCAAGAACGTTGACGTCAGCGGCGCCCGCCTCGTCTCTCTAAAGGGCCAGGACAGCACCAAGGATTGGTCGGCGCGCGTGAACGCCGACCGTGCCATCGACCACGTGTCGAACTGAGGTCAGCCAGGCCACCCTGGGCATCGAGTGAATAAAAGGTCCCAAGCCTTGGGTCCTACCTGGGAATATCGTTGACCCGCGCGGTATCCTCGGATGCCACGCCGTTCTCTCGATGGCGAAAATCGCTCAACGCCCGGTAGACCTGGAGCCGCGCGCGCATCACGGAACCAAGCGGCCGGTGAACGACAAGGCTGTGGGCTGGGCGGAAGGTCATCACCTCGTCGAAGTAGCGCACGCGATCCAGTGCGTAGGCATCCTGGCGCGGCAGGCGGAGCGTCGCGACGGTACGGTACGGGCTGATGGAGATTGGCCAGTCGACCGACGCGTCCTCGATGGGTTGGCTTTCGACGTCGGCCCAGAGCTGTGCCCTGAGCTCGAACACCACCTCATGGTCCCGGAAGAATGCGACCGTGGCATGGCGGAAGCCGTCCTCGTCCTGATGTGGATCGAGCCGCCATTCGGACAGGGCACGCTGGCTCTCCGTCGCCGGTACGACCCCAAGCTTGGCGACGTAGTCGCCAAAGCGAACCGGCGCCTGGCTGAAGTAGCTGTCGGCAAGGGGGTGGCTGTACGGATGACCGAAGAAGTCGGCCAGCGCGCTCTCCGTCCCGAAAGCATGCAAAGCACGATTGAGGTTGCGCATGGTCGACGAGACCGCGCTCTTGACCCCTTCCGGCAACCTCGTGGACTTGCCGATGACGGTGCCGTCCCGCAGGAAGCCGGCCGCTGTCCCCGAGGGAAAGGTGGTGCCCGTCGCGAAGACGAAGTCCTGGGTGTCGACGGTGTGGCCGGGCAGCTTCTCGCCGGGCACGTCGAACACCTTGATGGACATGCCGCGGTGGGTCGAGACTCGGTCGCCCAGGGTTTCGCCTGGCCCCTGAGCGAAACGGACCGCCACGGGGTGGGTTCCGGGCGTGGCGAACAACCCCTGCGCCAGTTCCGGCGGCAGGCCGGCGGAAATCGTCAACTCGCCGGTCACGCAGGCCGAACTCTTCGCGTGACTGGCGCGCACGGCATGGTGCTCGCGTGCCTCGACGGTCTCAGATTGCTGCGTCATGCCCTTGATGATGCCGTCAATCGTCTTCTGCTCGTCCGGATCGGGCTTTTCGACGTCGGGTGCATATCGAAGGTAGGTCATCATCTTCCTCACGGTGATCGGGGGACTGAAGCGGACCGCGGCGGGAAAGAGCGCAGCGGATTCGGGGTTCGACGTATTGAGTCGGAGTCGGGATCTCGTTCCGAACATCGAGGGGGCCGGGGGTCGTTCCCGGTCCAGGACGACTTCGCGCCCATCGAAAGTCTGCCTGAGTTCGGCTGCGCTATGAGTTGGTTTTGGAGCGCTGCTTCGGGTTCGCGGCAATGAAAGACCGGACCATGGACCGGCTTCAGAGCGGAGGCGGCAAGCTCGGCCGATAGGCTTGCCGACCCGTGGATCACCGCGGCCTCAGGCATACGGCAAGCCATTTCAGGGCGCATCCTTCCCGACCGTTTCAAGGATCACGCGCGCCGTCTCGGCAGGCTGATCCCAATGCGGGAAGTGGCCGCACCGCTCGAACCAGTGCAGACGGGCCGACGGGAATGCTACCCGGGCGCGTGTGGCCTGTCGCGGCAGCAGCAGGTGGTCCTGGCGGCCCC
>NZ_VRVA01000228.1:0-3906 GCF_008039945.1 Methylobacterium sp. WL64 | reverse complement strand
AAGTGATGCATCGCCTGATGGGTGGCCTGGACACGCGCTGGCGCGATCCGGGCCGCCATCGGCTCGATGCTCTTGCGAGCACCCGGCAGGAGGAGACCCGTACAGTAGGCCTTCAGCGGCGCGATCCAATCAGCATGGCCCAGGACGCCTGACAAAGCCTCCAGATAAGCCGCAAAGCGCGGCTGGTCGGCAGCCAGCGAGGAGTTCAAGCGATCCATGCCTCGCTCCATTACGAAATCGAATCGCAAACCCTACCCAAAAATTTATGACACAGTAGTACTAGATGGCTTTCTGCCCCGTCTCGATGCCGAATGGGCGGCCGGCTGCCGCAACGGGGTAGAACTCTGGCGGCGGCTTCGCGCCAGCGGTTTCACCGGCAGCCTGCGGGTGGTCGGGGAATGGGCACCGCGGAGGCGACGCAGCTAGCGCGTGTTGGAAGGATCGCCTGGCAAGGTGCCGTCGGCGCGCATCCTCTCCCAGCTGATGACGACGGGGCGGGACAATCTGACGAAGGCCGAAGCTGTTCTCGTGGCGACAATCGAGGCGGAGGTGCCGACGCTCGACGAGGCAAAGTCCCTGCTGTCGCGCTTCCAAGCCATGATCCGCGAACGAAGGCGACCCGATCTCGACACCTGGATCGAGACTGCAGCCCACAGCCTTCTATCGTCGTTCGCGCGCGGCTTGCTGAAGGACAACTCGGGCGTCGCTGCGGCTCTCACGCAACCGTGGTCGAACGGCCAGACCGAAGGGCAGATAACCCGCCTGCAGCTTGTGAAGCGGCAGATGTTCGGTCGGGCCAAGCTCGACCTACTCGAAGCTCGGCTGATCGGCGCGTCATGAGCCGATCAGCATCGAAACTGCGCCAAACCCAAAGTTGCACGCTGAAACACATTCAGGAACGGCAGCGCCCAGACGCGCCCCGCCCAAAAGATCGGGGCGAGGAGCATCAGGCTCATCCGGCGCAGCCCGCTCGCCTTGACGAAATGGCTGTCGGAGGAGCGAACCGGATCTCGGTAGATGCCCTTGGCCGTGATCCGCTTGCCGCGGCGGCGCTCGATCGTGTCGTCCAGTCCCAGGACCACGGGGCCGCGTTGCGCGAACGAGTTGACCAAGAGACTGAGCAAGATGCAGCTGTTAGTGCGCGGGCACCACGCTGCCCGGTTGAGGATGCGGTGGACGTTCACGAACCGTCGCTCCTGCGCACGGCCCATGATCCGCAGGACGCTGGACACCCTGCGCCGACCGGGGGTGAGGATCGCGCCGTTCAGCAGAACCTGAGCGTGTCGCCACGAGCGAGGGACGAACAGCGGCGCAAACGCCAGGATGAGTTCGGCGAAGCGGGCGGGCAGATCAGGCATCAGGTGTCTCTTGTTCAGGACGATCCGAACCTACCCGTCATGTTCGCTTCGTCACCCCACCCCTCAACCGCCCGTCAAATTGGCCAAAGTCGAGCTTAGGCTCCAGGAAAATACGGTGGGGTTCGCTTCGTCATCGGTCCATCGTCTCAAAAGTTGGAGCCTCCGGAAAACCAGGAGCGGTTCATCGGCCGACCAGCCCCGCCAACCACCTGCATCGTTGATGACCTCCAGCCGCCTCAGCTCAAACCTACTCTCAAGTCCAGACACGAGCCGATCTTCACGCCCCCCCCGCAATGGGCATCAGCATCTAAACTCGTCAAGCCAACCGAAATCGCGGTTTGAGACACCGCTCCCCTTGACGTTCTCCCGATCCTGCTCCGTCGCGTGACCGGACTTTGTTTGCGCGTTATGGTATGGCGGTATGCTATGACGGTTGAAAAAGCGGGACAGGCTGTTCACCCCGCCCCACAGACCTTGTTCGGCCATTCGGGCACACAACTCATGCAGGAATAGTTCGAGTTTGGCCTCGTTGGGCTGCCGGATCAGATCAGCCCGGGCCTCGTTGGTGTACAATAGCTGATCGCCGCCCATCGGCTTGGCCCGGGTGCGTACTTCTCGCACGAAGCGTCGTGCGCACACGGCGCCGGCGGGACTGACTACGAACCAACTGGCTGCTTTCCCGCGTGCGGCCCCTGACTCAATCGCCACCACGACACGCTCGCGCAAATCCGCGGGCAGGGCTGGGAACATCGTATCCCTACGCCGAGGGCTATCTCATGGTATGCGTTCCCTCAAATCGGCGTTCCAAGCCAGATTACCATATAGATTATGACGGACTGAGCGCAGCGCTGCCCATTAATGCAACAAACGTGCCAAAGAATATTAATTAACGATTGGATCGATTTAGCGATTTATCAAAGGCCATAACTACTTAAAAGAGACGATCGCATAGCGTTTCTCATCGAAACTGCTATCCTACTGAAAGCCCCCTACTCTAGTTCCGTTTCCAACGAAAGCAAAGTGACTATGGTGTCAACTGAAAAAGCGAGTGATATTAAGACATCTCATTATTACTCACTAGATGCGATCAGAATTTTTGCCGCTTCGATAGTGTTGCTGAATCATTTTGCATCATATTCTTCTAAAAGTATCTTGTTAACAATGAATGAAGACGGAGCATATCCTTTTTTGAAGCATTTTTATGGTATTGGAGCTGTCGGTGTTGAAATATTTTTTGTCATTTCCGGTTTTGTTATTGCTTCAAGCGCCTCGCGTGGTTCCGGTTTGAGTGTAGCGCTCACTTTTGCGTACCACAGGGGTCGTCGAATTTTTCCAATTCTTTGGATATCCAGCGTCGTAAGCTTACTAGCCATGTGCTCTATTGAAGACAATTGGGTTCCGCTTTTGAAGGCATTCATTCGATCGAATGTACTCTTTCCCCTCGGACCATATATAGACGGGGTAGTTTGGTCGCTCATTGTCGAAGGTTTTTTTTATTTTGTGGTAGCGCTTACTATTTTAAGCTCGAATCCAAATAGATTGATAAAATTATCCATTTTCATTGCTATCTTGAGTATTATATATAACTCATTCCTGATATCTTATGCGACCAAACTTTATTATACTCATGACGAAGCAATATTATCAGCATTGCACAAATTTCCATTTAAGCTATTCCTTCTGAGATACGGGGTATTCTTCTCTCTAGGAATTATTATATTCCATTCCAGAAGGCGACTTAATTTTCCCACGATTTTACTTGCTTTTATCTGTTTTGTAAGCTGCATTGCCGAAATAATTTCATCTTCTGAACTCGGCTATCGTGGGACAATTGTAACGGTCAGCATTTGGGCTACGTGTGTTGCGGTAATAACTTATTCGGCCGCCTATAACTCAAAAAATAAACCAGTTTTATCTTTAAGTGCTCTTAAACTATTGAAATTTCTGGGAAATTTAAGCTATCCATTGTATCTAAATCACTATACTTTAGGAATAGTATTGACCTACCGGTTGAAATTTATTAATAGCCCACCACTAAAGTTCTTAATTTGTTTATTGTCAGTTTTAGCCGTAAGCGTTGCAGTTCTATATCTTGAGAAAATTATCCGGCGGAGTTTTCTTTTTGAAAGAAGTATGCCAGAGCGTGATGCCACTTCTTAAATAATACTCCCTTTGATCCGGATGAGTAAATGGTGTCTCGAACACGCGGGCCTTAGCTCCTTTTATCCGCCAGGCAGACGACAGATCGGATTTTTACGATCTGGCCGCGCGTGATCGCTGCTCCTTGGACGCTGTGGATCCAGGTTGTTCCGGCAGGGCTGGAGGAACGGGAGTGGGCTCCTCGAAGCGTCTCAGCCCCTTGGCTCAGGAGGGTGCTGGTCTAAACACTCGGCCGAGGTGGCGCAGTCGGTCAGCCTCCGAGAGTAATTACCCACCCTCTTGCGCGGGTCGGATTTCGCTGATTCTTTCTTGGGATGGGCCGAAGCAATCTTGAGCGGCTTAGCCGCGATGAGCTGGTGCTGCGACTGCAGCGACCTTCGATACCTCA
>NZ_VRVA01000227.1:0-3971 GCF_008039945.1 Methylobacterium sp. WL64 | reverse complement strand
CCGTAGAGGGGTAGTCGCGCGGCAGACCGTAGCGCTCCCGGTACTGCTCGATCGTCATGCCGTTGCCGGTCAGGTGACGCTTCAGGGTCTTGTACGGTTTGCCGTCGATGAAGGAGATCAGCGCGTCGGGGGTGATCGACTTCCGGATCTGGGATGGGGTCAGTTTCTCGGTCGCCGGGGCCGCGGTGGCGCTGCCCTGGCTCAGCCCGGCAATCGCAGCATGCACACTGGCGAGTAGCTCCGGCATGTCACTGGGCCGGACGGCGTTTTTCGACACGTAGGCCGAGACGATGTCGGCGGTCAGTTCAATGAAATCGACGGGCTGGGCGTCGAGGGTCTCTGCGTCTTGATCCACAATGCACCTGTCTTTTGGAAGGACAACACACTCTTCCGCTATGATTGAAAAGGCAATACATCATGGCGAGGAATTTTCTTGTCTATTGTTGACATCTGCAATGATGCATTGTCCCGAGCTGACGCCGCTCAGCGGCTTCGATGTCGTTGCCGCACAGGTCCCCGCGACCCTCACCTCTCAGAGCAAAAAATCATAGACGGCTTCAGGAAACCGATTGTCCGGTGACAAGAACGAGTGGTGCTGGACCTCTTCAGGCATCTCATAGAACAGCGCCTCAACCACACCGCCGAACGTCGGCCCGTCGCAATCCGGAACTGCCCCTTTGAGGGCGAACAGGCGTACCTTGGCGTCCCGCCGCCGAGCGTTCAGGTCTTCACCGGCCGGGCTTTCCGATTTTGCGAGAAGCGCCGCCCTGAAGATTTGAGGGCTATCGTAGCCCAGGCCGCGCGCCATCCCGGTCGCGATGCTGTCACTCCCGGCAAGGCCACCGAGGTGGTAGGCCACCAAGATATCAAGCAGCTTGGTAAACGGGTGCAGGGGCTGCGGCGCGGCGCTCGACGTGCTCAGAGCCTCCAGCTTCTCCAGCCGCTGGCGTAGACTGGTGACGTTCATGGCGGTCACTCCCACGGCGCGGGAGCGCCCTTCAGCATCGCGTCGTAGTCGGATGCGAGTTGATGCACGGTCGCGGTCGCGAAGTATGCCTCGGCTTCCGTCGAACACGGATCGTCCTCGCGCAACGTCGCCTCGTACTGGCGGGCGGCTTCCTTGCGCTCCTCGGGCGTGAGCCTGATGGGCGCGGCGGCGCGGGTTGCCTCCAGAGCGGCGAGGCGCTTTTCGAGAGATGTCGAAATCATAGGCTCACCCATTCTGCCGCCGCGCTGACCTGATTTGGGTCGGCGTCGTGGTGATCCGCGAACGTCTCGGGCAGCGTCGTCAACAGGGCGGTGAGCGCCTCGTGGTTGGCCAACATCCCGGACGCCGATCCGCCCCCGAACGGCGTCAGCATCCGCATCACCGCACTGTTGTGCTGCGAGCCCCAACCGATCACGGCGGTGCGCTCCGCGACCATAGCGGCGTGCATCACGGCCGCCGTCCGGAAACCGAGCGCTCGCGCCTCGCCCGCGGCCACATCTTCACCTGGACGGAGATCCCCGAGGTAGACGGCGAGCAGGAGACGGAGCAGGCGCAACGCCGGGCTGAACGAGGTCTCCAGCGCGACCGGCGCGGTCTGGGTAGCCTCCAGACGGGCGAGGCGGGTCAGCAGGTTCGCGGTCATGCCGGGACTCCTTCCGACATCCCGAAGAAGGTGAGCGCCCGGTGGATGCTGGCCTCGGCCCGGTCGAACTTCGGGTGCTCGGACGGCCAGTGATGCGGTGTGCCCGGCAGCCGCGCCGCCTTGGCGTGCGCGATCTCATCCAAGGTGCCAACCATCATCTGGAACATGGGACCTTTGCCGATCCCCCGTGCCGATGGGTTCTGGACGTACTTCTCGACCAGGGCCGCATGGGCAGCCTCGATCCGGGCCTGCCAGTCGTCGAGATCAGCGAGGCAGCGGGCCTCCATGTCGTCGCGGTCGATGTAGCCGAGCCCACGGGCGAACCCGTCGCTGATGCTGTCCTGCCGGTAGGAGGGCGCTGGTTCGGGCGGCCGAGGATACCCGCCGAGGGCGATGGCGACGGCGTATAGGTTCGTCTCCACCAACTCCGGCGGCATGGGTACGGCGGCTTCCGCTGCCTGCCCCGCTTCGAGGCGCGCAAGGCGCTTCATCAGATCCGAGATCATCGGGCGCCTCCGGGGCTGTCCAAGTTGAATGTGAAGGACGATCCGGAGCCGATCGGCCAGTTGGCTTTCCCGGCTCGGGCGCGATCATCCTCCGTCACCAGATCTGGGCTCAGGTCCCGAAGCGGGGCGAGGCCATCGTGCTCGTGGGCGGCGAGGTTCATGACGAGCACGCTGTCGTCTTCGTGGATGGCGTGGCCGCGTTCGCGGAGAAACGTGACGATCTCGCCTACCGGCATTCCCCGTGGCGCCTCGACCCGGAATGTGAGGTGCTTACCCTGCGAGGGCAGGGCCGTGGCGGCCTCCAGCCGGGTCAGCCTATCCATGAGCTTCGGGATCATCGCTTGCCTCCTGCGGACCGCTCCAGCGCGCTCAGCCGGGTCGCGAGATCTACGGCCTCGATCGCCTTCGTGTGGGCCTCGACCAGCTTCGACAGTTCGGCGGCCTCGGACGGGGTGATCTCGCCATCCGCCACGCCCTGGAGGAGCGCCTTGGTCGCCTTGGTCAGGTCAGCCGCAGTCTCGATCTCCGGCAGGGTGAACGTGATCGGCCGATCCTTCCGGACAGGCATCAGACGGTCCATGCACATGCGCAGCGCGACCGTGTCGCCGTCCTTGGCCAACTCGATCACCTTGCGGGTCAGGGCCTCGCTCTCGCCGTCGAAGATCGCCTCCAGGGCGGAGGTCGAGCGATTGCGGGCACCCTTCGGACGGCCGCCAGGATTGCCACTCCGGCCGGGCTCGAACTGGGTCGCTTCGTTCGCCATCAGCGCCCCCTCAGCGAGACGGAAGTTCCTGTAAACAACAGGAAAAGAACAGGACGCCGGCTCATCGGCAGCCCCTCGCCGTGATGTCCTTCAGCGGCAGATCCCGGTCGGCTGCGACCATGATCCGAATAATGTTGTGGTCCTCGTCCCTGAGGTCGTGACCGCACTCCCGAAGGAACGCGGCGGCTGCCCCCTCAGGCAGATCCTTCGGACCCTCAATCGCCCAGCACACCACCTTCCGGTACTGCGGGCCAAGCGTCGCGCTCTCCAGCTTCAGGAGACGCCGGTCTAAGTCATTGAGGCTTCTGGATGAGGACATGAACATCGTCCTGGAACAAGCAGGGCACTGGATATCATAATTACCTGCAACGCGCATTCGCGGCATTGCGGCTTGCAGGTACCGCGGGACGCCGGGATGCAGGGTCATTGCATCCACCTCAAACAACCGTCCGTCTCGCACTGCCCGTGCAGGTGGCCATTGAAGCTATCCCGAGCCCAAGAGAGACGCCCTTTGCACTCGGGGCATTCAACGGTGCCGCTGTCGCCGTCCTGCGCGCTGATCGCCTCGAACACGCGGCGCATCCGCGTCTGATCGGCCGGTGGCTCAAGGAACGCGATCTTGAGCCCGGCGGCGAAGCCCTGAAGGGCGGCAGCGGCGGCCTGCTGGCGGAGTTCGCGGGCGTCGTCCCGTACCTCTAGCGTCACAGCCGCGGTGAGCGCCATCTGCTGGGCAACCTCAATGCCGGCCTTGAAGGCGGCTTGCTCGCGGGGCGTCATACCAACCCCTCCAGTCCGGCCATCTCTTCATTGGTGGCGGCGCCCGCCGCGCACCAGGCCATGTGAACCGGGATCGGCATGGCGTAGGCCGGCACCCGGTAGGATCCGAGCGCGTCCCGGCGGGTCTCGGTGCCTACATCCACGATCAGTCCGGCATCGAGCAGGGACTTCAACGTCTTCGGAGAGCAGCGCGGAGGTTCGCCGCAGCCGATGGCATCGAGTGCCCGGCGCTGAGCCAAGGTACGTCCGGGGTGAGGCGGGCGGGCGGACGCTGACATCAGCACACCTCCGGGC
>NZ_VRVA01000226.1:0-4008 GCF_008039945.1 Methylobacterium sp. WL64 | reverse complement strand
ACTTGGAGCCGGCGGAGAAGCGGTCGGCCACCAGCGGGCCGGAGAACAGGCCGCCGGAACCGGCCTCCCAGACCGAGACCGAGACCATGTCGCCGATGCCGATCACCGGCTCGGTGGAGGGGCGGTGATCGCCGAAGGAGGCGAGCAGGCTGTCGAGGGGCCGGCCGCGCAGGGCCTCGACCACGGATGGAGTGACGTCGATGATTTCGTAGCGGGCGAGCACGCCGCCGTCGGCGGTGGCGACTTCCGCGCCGGCCTGGATCGCGCTCGCCGTCGGACCCGCCGAAGGCAGATACGAGCAGCCCGACATCGCCGTCGCGGCGAGCAGAGCGAGGGAAAGTTTGCGCATCCAGATGTTGCCCATCGGTTTTGCCGAGCCCGTGCCTAGCCCATAGCGGCCGGGGTGTCCGTAGCGGGTGGGCCACACTGCGCCCGCGACGGCCGAGCGGGCGGTTTCATCCTCACTAAGCACAGCTTTTTCGGGGCAGACGGACGAAAACTTTACGGCCGGGGCCGGAACGGCGCCCCTCAATTGGCCTGGCTCACCGTCGTGCTGATGCGCTCGTAGATCGGGGTCATCCGGGAGCCGTAATACCGGATGCTGCCGGCCGCGACGATGAAGATCAGCGCGCCGATCAGGGCGTACTCCATGGCGGTGGACCCGCGCGCGTTCGCGGCAAAGCGCGACAACGCCTGCCGGGCGAGGTCGGCCCCACGGAGGCGGGATCGTCCGGAAGCCGCCCTCGATCCCTCGCAGCTCGGCTCCGCCATCCGTGACTCCGACTTCCGCTGCGCCCGGAACCGCACCCGATCGTATCGCGATCGGGCCCGCCTCCAGGCCCCTGGTTCGACGCGCTTGCGCACGCATCCACCGGTATCCGCGCCGACGTTGAGCGCTCTCGTCGCCCGGCGCGATGGGAACGTCTAACCGGGCTCCCATTGCCGCCGGCTTAATAGTGTCTTCGAAACATCGCCTTCGAGACGTGGGTCCGAACGCCGAAAGGCCGGCGCCCGTGACGGCACCGACCTTTCGACATGTCCGATGACGCGGCCCGGCTTGGTCCAGGACGCGGTGTGCCCGGGTCGCTCAGGCGTGGCCGGCCTTGTGGCGCAGGTCGTCGATCCGCTTGGACGCCTCGGCCTTGTCGATGTCCGAGTCGAAGGCCTCCGGCTCCTTGGCCTCTTCCGACAAGGTCTTGAGATACGAAGCCTGCGCCCCGGTCATCGGCTCACCGCCGGTGGTCCACTGATCCGGATCCTTGATCTGGTTCGAGACGTCCTTCGGATCGGTCTTCGGGTTTTCCTGGGTCGCGTCGTGCTTGTCGGCTGCCTTGGCCATGGGACCCTCGTTCCTGAAATGTTCTGTCGTCGCCGGGGAGAACGTGCCGCCCCATCCGGGGTTCCACGGGATGTCGGCGCATTGCCCCCTGTTCCCCAGAAACCTTTCCTTCCCGCCCGCCGAGCCTATTGATGAAGCCCACGGCGCAGCGTTGCGCCCCGGAGCGGCATGGTCCGGATGAGCTCGGATGGGCGGATGCAGAACGAAGCCGGAGCGGCCGCGCGGGCGGCGCAGGTCCTGGTGGTCATGGGTGTCTCGGGCTCGGGCAAGAGCACCGTCGGCGCGCTGATTGCCGAGCGGCTCGGCTGGATCTTCGTGGACGGCGACAGCTTCCACACCCCCGAGCACGTGGCCAAGATGCATGCGGGCCACGCGCTGGACGACGAGGACCGCGCGCCGTGGCTCGCCCGGATCGCGGTCTGGATCCAGCATCGGCTGGAGGCCGGCGAATCCGGCGTGGTGGTCTGCTCGGCCCTGCGCCGGGCGTACCGGGACGCGCTCACCCGCGGGAGCCGGCGCGTCCGGATCGTCTACCTGGACGGCGACAGGGCCCTCGTGTCCAAGCGACTCGCCGAGCGCCATGGCCACTTCATGTCGCCCCGGCTGCTGGACAGCCAGTTCGCCACCCTGGAAATCCCCGGCCCCGACGAGCAGCCGATCATCGTGGGGATCGACGCGGCGCCGGAGACCGTCGCCGACCGTGTCGTGGCGCAGCTCGCCGCGGAGGCCCCCCTCCCCGCCGGAAGGACCTGAGCGATGGCGTCCGACGCACCCAAGGCGAGCGGCATCGCCCTGGTGATCTCCGATGTCGACGGCACGCTGGTGACCGACGACAAGCAGCTCGCCCCCTCGACGATCGCGGCGGTGAAGCGCCTGCGCGCGGCCGGGATCGGATTCAGCATCGCGTCGGCCCGGCCGCCTTTGGGCCTGCGGGGCCTCGTCGACGCCCTCGGCCTCGACCTACCGATGGGGGCGTTCAACGGCGCCAGCGTGGTCCGGCCCGATCTCTCGACCCTCGCGGAGCGGCTGATCCCGGAAGCCGCCGCGCGGGCGGCGCTGGAACGCCTTCAGGCCGAGGGTCTCGACGTCTGGGTCTTCGCCGAGGGGGCCTGGTGCCTGCGCGACCCGGAGGGCCCCTACACGGATCTCGAGCGCCGGACGATCGGCGCCGAGCCGCGCGTGGTGGCCGATCTCGGCAGCCTGATGGGGGCAGCCTCGAAGATCGTCGGGGTCAGCCGGGACCACGCGCACCTGGCCGATTGCGAGACCCGGATCGGGACCGCGCTGGCCGGGCGCGCCACGGTGCACCGCTCCCAGGCCTACTATCTCGACGTGACGCCGCCCGGGCTCGACAAGGGGCAGTTCGTGGCCTGGATGAGCGCGCATCTGCGCATCCCGCCCGAGCGGATCGCCACCTTCGGGGATGCCGGGAACGACCAGCCGATGTTCGCCCGCAGCGGATTCTCGGTAGCGATGGGCAATGCCGACCCGGGTGTGAAGGCGGCCGCCAGCGCCGTGACGGACGGCAACGGCGCGGACGGGTTCGCCCACGGGGTCGCGCGCTTCATTTTGCCCTGACTGTCCAGGCCCGCACGCTGTGGATAACCGGGATGGTTAACCGACGGCGCCGCCCTGTGACCGACAAGGCACAGGGGTGCCCGACACTCCACGCGCCCACAGGCTGCCGGATCCGGGCCCCTTTACGGCCTCATTTCCCCGCGACCTAGCTTGACCACAGAACAAGCAGGACCAGGTCTCGGAATGCATCGCCTCTTCCTGGCTGCCGCTCTCGCGGTCGTGCCCGTGGCCGCCTTCGGGCAGGGCGCGCGCGACAACATCGATGCGCTGATCGAGCAGCAGGCCAAGGCAAACGGCGTCCCGGCGAGCTTCGTCCACGCGGTGGTGAAGCGCGAGAGCAATTACAACCCGAAGGCCAAGGGCGGCAGCGCCCTCGGGCTGATGCAGATCAAGCACGCGACGGCGCGCAGCCTCGGCTACACCGGTGACGCGGCGGGCCTCTACGATCCGGCGACCAACCTGCGCTACGGCGTCGCCTACCTGGCGGGCGCCTATCGCACCGCCCAAGGCAACGTCAGCCAAGCCTACCAGTACTACAACCGCGGCTATTACTACGCGGCCAAGCGCCAGGGCATCTCCACCGAGGTCGCGGCGGTGGTGGCCCCCGTCGCGGCCTCGGCCAGCGCGTTGGCGAGCCTGTTCGGCGGCGGCGTCACGGATTCCGGCGCCGCCTCGGGGGCCCTGGCCTACGCCCCCACCGCGGCCGCCGTCGCGGCGGTGCCGAGCGAGACGGTCGAGGTCCCGCTCCCGCCCCGGCGTCCGGACGCCCTCAGCGGCTCCGTCACGTATGCGAGCCTGTCCGTCGAGCCCGCCGCCGCGGGGGCCGCGCCGGCCGCCGCCGTGCAGGTGGCCGTGGTCGAGACCGTGGAGGTTCCGCTTCCGCCGCGCCGCCCGGCAGGCCTTGGCAGCGCGGAGGCCGCGCCGGCCCAGCTCGCCGAATTGCGCCTCTCACCGCAGGCCGAGCCGGCCGGAGCGTTCCAGGGCGCCGCGATGACGCAAGCGGCGGCGACCAGCGGGGTGACCGAGACCGTCGACGTGCCGCTGCCGCCGCGCCGCCCGTCGATCCAGCTGCTGGCCGCCGCCACGCCGCG
>NZ_VRVA01000225.1:0-4008 GCF_008039945.1 Methylobacterium sp. WL64 | reverse complement strand
CCGCCGAGGGCGAGGCCGACATCCGCACCGTCGTCGATACCGCGCGCCTCGCAGGCCGCAGTCCCTTCGGCACCATTCTCAAGACCATCGGCGCCTGAAACCAGCCATCAATGGCGTGGGTAATTACCCATCAAGCTCATCCAGCGCAGCCCGCTCGCCCTTGACGAAGTGGCTGTCGGAGGAGCGAACCGGATCACGGTCGATACTCTTGGCGGAGATCCGCTTGCCGCGGCGGCGCTCGATCGTATCGTCCAGTCCCAGGACCACGGGGCCGCGTTGCGCGAACGCATCGACGAGTAGCCCGAGCAGGATACGGCTGCCGGAGCGCGGGCGCCACGCCGCCCGGTTGAGGATGCGGTGGACGTCCACGAACCGCCGCTGCTGCGCGCAGCCCATGATGCTTGTCAGGGTGCGCTGCCCCGGCGTGAGGATCGCACAGACCAGCAGGTTCTGAGCGTGTCGCCACGAGCGGTGGACGAACAGCGGTGCGAACGCCAGGATGATCCTGGCGAAGCGGGTGGGCAGGGGGAGCATGGCGGTGTCTCTTGGCGGGGACGACACTTGCATATCCGTCACGCCCGCCTCGTCACCTCACATCCTCGACGCGCCGCAAATGGCCAAAGTCGAGCTAAGCATCGGGCGCGTTCGCTGCCACACCTACGGGCAGCAACCGCATGTCTATTTCCTAAAACTCATAGCCGCACAGCAGACCGGCGGCTTCCGGCCAGGCTCCGCCATCGCGTAACAGGCAGCTGATTGTTTCATTCGGGTGGATTTCCGCCGGTCCACTTTTCAGCAGTAATACATAAGACCGGACATTAGCCGGCCGTTCATGCCGCCGGGCAGACCGACATCCGTGACCGGGAGGTCGACGCGCGAATCGGACTGGTGCACATACAGCCCCGCGGCGCTGTCGCCCTCCTCGATCGCCGTGTAGCCGAGGTCCTCCAGTACCTCCGTCACCAGCATGCGCACGGACGGCTCGTGGTCCACGATCAGCACCGTCTCGCCTTATTCGGCCCGCGCAGCCCCGGGGAGCTACGACGCAGTGCCTTCCTCTTCGGTCTCGCCGTAGTGGCATAGCGGATAACCGGGGATGCAGCTTACGCACGCTCCCGGCCTCCGAGTTCGCCGGAAATGGCGTTCTCTGACCCAGCGAATGTACATTCCGCTCGAAGAGATGCTTTGCGAAACCGAGCTCTGGACGAGAGAGCGCTTCTCTGATCTATTATTCCCGAATAGCAGAGGGAGGCCTTGGATGCTCAGCCGTCGCACCTTCTTGGCAGCTTGCTGCGCAGCCCACGCAAGCCCAGCATTCGCGCAAACTCCGCAACGACAATTCGCTTGCGGTAGCGTCGATCGCGGTGCAGGAATCGATCAGAAATCAGAACTCGACCTCTATTCCGTCGAGGGTGGCTTCGAACGGCAGAACCTCGACAACGTGGTTCGACAATTCAGTCTTACCCCCTTCGGAACAGCGAACCTCGCTCATCGCTGGCGCCGGTCTGAAGGCTTAACGCCGAACTCCGGGATAATAACCCTAGGTGTCCACTTTCTGAACGGCGACGGTCAGCAGCGTGCAGTGGTCGAGCGCGGTGCAAACCGTTGGCGGACTGGCGAGCTGGCTAACAAATTAGACTTCCGGTTTGATGTTTCCAGAGATAAAGCCCAAATAACAGTCCTCTTTGGATCGGAAGGAAACAATTCTATCGTCGGCCGCGCTAGTGCAGACTACGCGCAGTCGCAGCCTACAATGAACATAGAGGATGTCGTGGAGTACGTTGCGGCTCATGAATTTGGACATGCGATCGGCTTGCAGCATGAGCACCAAAGTCCGACTGTAGCGATCAAGTGGAACAAACCTGCGGTTCTTGCCGAAATGGCCGCCCAGGGCTGGACTCCACAGATGTGCGAGACAAACATCTTCGCCCGCTATGGTCAGAAGTACGCCTGCGTCGGCAGCCCGAACTTCGATCCAACGTCAATCATGCTCTATCCAATTCCAGGTCGTTGGACACTTGACGGTTATAGTACTGGCACTAACACTTCGATTTCCCCAGACGATCGCGCCTGCGCAGTCGGCATCTACAGCGCGTAGGAGGGCAGATGGAATTCGCGCTGTATGTGCTTGCTGCCGGCGTCGCTCTGGGCGGATTGCCTATTCAGGCCAACGCTCAACCGATGGAAGCGCTTGCGTATATTCGGGTCGGGGTAACTGATCCTATCACGCAAGCGGAGAAAGAGCTTACGCAAGGCTCGGGGTTCCTAATTGATAGAGAAGGCCATATCGTCACTGCGAAGCACGTGGTGCTATTCAAAGAAAAGGAGATCCCCGGCCCTAGGTGGATCCGTGTTGCTCTTCGTGACCGTGGGTCCTTTCCAGTCAACGCTCAGGTTGTAAGGTGCGAAACCGACAGCGTAGACATTTGCCTGATTCGAATTCAGCGGGCTAGCGTTGATGCAGCCAATGTAAAAACGGTGTTTCAGCCAGTATGCCGCCCGCTTGGCGATACAGAGCGGGTTGTCGCCCTTGGTTTTCCTTTCGGCCAGCAGAACCCTGCAATCAGAGTTCCTGGCGATATTACCGGGCCGCTTGCAACAGACAACAAGTATCCCTCGAACGTCCAGATTGTTCCGGGGATGAGTGGCGGCCCGGTCGTTGATGGATACGGCGATGTTGTCGCGGTCAACGCGGGGGCAGCGACGGGCTTTCCGACTTTCACTTTTCTACAGCCATTGTTTTATGGTGAAAGTCTAGTGAGGAGCTCGGGTCAGCAATGTCCGAGTGGGGCGAAGCCCCCGCAAATAGGTCCTGCCTCGCTACCCACTAACGAGATCGTTCGCGTACCTCCCGTCGCAAATTCGCCGGCTTGCGGCACCAAAGAACAAATTGTTAGCCGCACGCAGCCTTCGCAGAACGAAGCAGCACCTACGGCCAAGGACTATTACGAATTGATTGAAGCAGACAAGGGTTGCCGGATTGTTTCGGTCAATCCGGAAACTCGCTCAGCGAACAATAGCTCCGGACCAAATATCACAATCGCACCGGATGGCACGAAAGCGCAGGTATCCTATTCTCTAAGAAGCGGTCCCTTCTTCGATCGCTACCGAGGCTGGATCGATCTTAAGCTCATTGTGAATCAGCAGCCAAATACCTAAGTCGGCTGGCTACTGTTCTTCTCCATTTAAGACTCGCAACAGCCTTTGGGTGGCATGGCTTGGAAGGCCGGCATAAACTGGGTCCCCTCCAACGCTCGCCTTTGCCGCGTCTAGTTGAACCACGGTTGCAAGCTGACGCGCCTCGCGTAGATAGAGTGCGGCAGCGTCGATGTCCTCGTTCTGGCGGCCACTCCCTTGGATGCCCGCGAGGATACCGCGGAGCGCATATATTCGAGAGAGATCGTAAGCAGTGTCAAAACCATATGCTCTGGAAAGCTCAGTGTTCCGAATCAAGGCCCACGCGTTGAGCTGCGCCTTTAGTCCAATTTCATCCAGCGCTTTGAGGAGGTTTGGAGCCACAACCCGTTTACCGTCTTCGTCAGACACTGCAAGTGTGTACATCGCTGCGTCGAGCGTGACCATTGCAAGCACGTTCAGCGGTGAAATGCGATCTTCCGCTCGTTGAATTGAGGAATCTACCTTTCTCCAGGCGCCGGAGTATGCTCGCTGAGCTTTCCAGAGCGCATCTGCCCAATGCTCGGAGGGAGCTTGAAGGGTTTTTCGAGCGCGACGCTGGGTTACTCGTGCTTTCTGATTTAAGTTCTTGAGCAGCTCTGGTTCTCGGTCCAGTGCGCTATCTATTCGTTCGTCGGACAGGATAAGAAACCGGTCGTCCCAACGGTCGGATAGTCTTCCCGATACTGGCCTAGCAAGGTTATAGTGTAATTACCCACCCCCTTGCGCGGGTTGGGTTTCGCTGATTCCCTCGTGGGATGGTTCGTACCGATCTTGAGCGGCTGAGCCGCGAGGAGTTGATCGAACTGGTGCTGCGGCTGCAGCGTCCGGATA
>NZ_VRVA01000224.1:0-4071 GCF_008039945.1 Methylobacterium sp. WL64 | reverse complement strand
AATCCTCGACGCGGTCGCCGCCCACGACCGGTTCGATGCTGACGATGACCCGCACGGTGAGAACGACTTCGGCGCGGTCGAGGCGGCCGGCGAACGTGTCTTCTTTAAAATCGATTACTTCGACCGCACCGGGCGCTCCGCTTCCCCGGACCCAGCCGACAGCAGCGTCACGCGCCGCGTGCTCACCGTCATGCTCGCCAGGGAGTATTGAGGTGGCCGGCTGCGCCGACACTCCACCCGATGGCGCTGCGCCCCCGACGCGCGGATCACCGACCCGGCGCCGCTTGCTCGCGCTGCTCTCCGGCGCGCCAGGGTCGGCGCTGGAGATCGGGGGGGCCACGCATCGCGCCGACCCGATGCTGCGGCTGTTCGCCGAGTTTCGGGTGTTGGTCGACCGGCACGCGGCCGCGCTCGCGGCGTGCGACCGCTTGGAAGCGGCGCTGCTGACCGAGGTCGGGTCCCCGCGCGTGCGGCTGCCCCACGGTGGCGACGGGACGCCTCGCTACGCGGCCGACGCCGCGACCATCGCCGAAGCTGTACCGCCGGGCCGCCTTCGGGATCGCCGGCAGTGGGTTCTCCGGCGCCGCCAGGGGCGCTGGGACGCTGCGGCATGTGAGGCCGGCCTGACTGCCGCTCAGGTGCACGAGGCCGCCCTCGATGGGGCCGCCCTCGACGCCAGCGACGCCCTCCTGACCACGCCGGCCTGGACCCGCGAGGCGGTGGTGCTGAAGCTGCTTGTCCTACTCTCCACGCAGGAGCCCGGGCCGTCCGCGTGCGAGACGTCGCCCTGGCGGGAGCTGCGACTGATCCTCCTAGATCTCCGCGGCCTCGCGACAACTGACGAGGCCGCGCGATGACCGCCCGGTTACGACGCGCGCTTGCGACCGGCCGGCAACGGCATCGGCCGCGGGGCATCGGGGTCTGGCTCGGTCAGCAGGATCGCGACCGGCACGGACAGGGCGGTCGCCATCGCCTCCAACGTCGTGACGGTAACGTTCTCCGAGCCGCGCTCGACCCGCCCGACGTAGGCCCGGTCGATGCCGGCCGCGAGCGCCAACCGCTCCTGCGAGAGCCCGCGCTCGACCCGCAGCCGCCGTAGGTTCCAACCGATGATCGTCCGCGCGTTCATCGCGCGACAGGACCCGATCCACGGCTTGACAATCGACGGACTGACAGTCCCTCAATTCGATAGCTTCATGGTGCCGAGCGGTGCGCTCGCGCCCGGGACCATCACCCGTTCCAACGAAACAGCAGGAGCACATCGAACTCATGAACGAGACCGACGGACTATCACTCTGGCCGATCCTCGGGATCGCCGTGGTCGCGGCTGTCGCCGCCTGGGACCTGGCCAAGCGCAAAGGCCTGAACAAGCGCCGCTGGGCGGCGACGTGCTTCTTCTTCGCCCCTGCACTGATCGGCTTGGCCATGGCCAAGTCGCAGCAGCGCCCCGGCGACACCCAGGCGTTCCGCAACCGCTGGACCTCGCTCGCCGCCTACGATCCCGAGATCAAGGCGGCGGTCGACCGGCTCGGGGCGCTCGGACCGGCAGCCGTGGAGCGGTTCCGCATGGCCTACGGCGATGTGCAGACGAAGGAGGCGATCCCCCTCATCGTCGCCGACATCGAACGGCGCTGGGCCGCGGGCGACCGCCTCAAGGGCAAGTGAGCCCCCACCACTCCGCTCAGCACTTCGGTCGCGCGGCGACGATGCCGCCCCGCGCGGCACGATCCATTCCGTCAAGCTTTGCAGGTTGCCATGACAGACCCACGCCGCTTCCCGGCCGATAGGGCCCTTGCGCCCGCCGTCCCCGCGTGTCCTGGGGCAGGCCGTCTCGATGCCCTGCACCTCGACCGAGCGAGGCCGTTCCATCGATCCGGCTGGCTCGTCGGACTCGCCCTCGGAGCCATCCTCGCGGGCCACGATGGCGCCCGGGCGCAGGCCGGGGCGGTCGCGATGACGCCGCCGAGCTGCGAGGTCTACCAGCGCGAGCGCCCCCGCGGCGGCTTCCGCGAGCAGCTCTCCACGCTGTTCGGCCTGTCGATCTATCGCTGGGACGAGGCCGACTACGCCCGCTACCGGGCCCTACTGCTCAACTGCAAGCGTACCCTGCCGGACTTCGGCGCCGACATGACCGGGACGCAGTGGCAGGACGTCGTTGAGAAGAGCGTAGCGGACATCAAGTCGTACACCGGCTACGTCAACCGCTTGGGCGAGCCGATGGCCGGTCAGCGCGGCCCGCGACCGGGGCGCGGCGAGCCCGACCCCACATTCGCGTTCGAGGCGGTGTCCTGCGACCGCTTCAGCCAAGCGACCGTCGGGGCCTGGGGCCGCGGCGGTGCGCCGGGCTACGGACCGGAGGCGCCATTCGGTGTTCCGGTGGCGGCATGGGCCTACGAGGTATGGCGGGCCTTCGAGAACCGGGTGATCGCCTGCGGTCGGCAGTCCGGCTCGCCCGCTGAGGCCGATGCGGACTGGATGCGCGCGGTCGTCGTCGGCATGGAGGGACGTGCGGCGAGCGACATCCGGCAGGCCCGGCAAGACGCAGGTACTCGCGCCACGAAGGTGGCCAGCATTCTGGCGCGGCTGGCCGAGGCGGAGCGGCTGACCGGGGCGGACGATCTCGTGGCCGCGCTTCAGACGTCTGAGGCGCTCGCGGCATCCAGCCCGAAGCTGGCGCGGGCGGACGAGGAGCAGGTCGCGGCGATGCGGGAGCGTGTCACCGCCCGGCTTCGAACGGCGCGCACGGCGGAGGCTGCGGCGTGGGAGCAAGGCCGGCCGGCTCGAGAGGCGCGGGCGCGGGCGCAGGAAACGGAACTGGCCGATCTACAGCGGCAGAACCGCGAGCGCGGGGCGGAGGCGGCGGGCGAGCGCGAGCGGGCCGCGCGGATCGAGGCGGAGCGGCAGGCGGGGGCCCGAGCGCAGGCCGAGCGGCAGGCGTCGGAGGCCGAAGCGCAGCGCAAGCGTGACGACACCCAGCGCGTCGTGGACCGGCGGGCGCGTGAAAAGGTCGAGGCCGAGCAGGCAGCCCAAGCCCGGCGCGAGGATCAGGCACGGCTGGCAAGCGACCCCTGCAACCAGGTCGCGATGCGCCGGCAGATGATGGAGGCAGCCAACGCGACGGACCGGGCACGTTATGGCGGGAACGGGCTACTCGACCTGACGGACGGGCGCACGTTGCCGGAGGCCACCGCAACGCGTTCCTGCCTGTACGTGGCGGACTGGTCATCGGGCCGGCGTGGGCTCGTGACGATCACGGTGCGCAAGAACTCGTTCGGCGACGACCTGATCGAGGTTCGGCCGTACTGACGCCACGGGCGGAGGGACGCGATGAGGTTGAAGCGTCAGCGCGCCCGGTTCGCGGCGCTCATCCAGCACATTCCCGCGTTCGCCGATCCAGCAGCTCCAGTAGGCGCGTGGCACCAGCCGGAGGCTGAGCCTGGCTGCTTCTCGGCGGTTTCGTTCCTGCTGAATGCGAATGCCGAACGGTTCGTCGAGGACTGCTACGCGCACGGCTGGGTGCTGGAGAGGTTTGATTGGGCGGCTTGGGCACAAACCGAAGTTGCCCGGCGCCTGCGCGTCCAGCCAGGCGCGCTCGCCAGCGCCAGTGAGCACCAGCTGGCCCAGCTGCTTACGGTCGTGATCCGCCAAGACCGTTTTGTCGAGGGCGCGCTCGCTGCGGCGTTCGCGAGCAGGTTGATCCTCGGTGTCCTCCGGCGCGCGGAGCAGCTCGACCGTGAATGAGCACAACCGCTTGGATGGGCTCGTGCGAGGATAGCAAGATCTTGCCCGCTATCGCGTTGAGCCGGCATTCTCACGTTCACAGACTACTGCTTGACACTATATTAGGCCTTACAGCTGCCTTGCCCAGCAATGTTGGTGATTCGGTAAAGTAATTTGGTGCTTGCACACTGCCGGCTTGCTTGGAAGCTGCCACAAGACGGCGCGCGGTACTTGGCGCAGAGCTGCGCGTCTTCGGGCGTGCATATGGTTCGGTGTGTCGAAAGAGAGCTGATTGAGCACACTGGCTCGAATGAGCATGGGCCCCAGGATAGTCCCGTCATTCCCCCATCC
>NZ_VRVA01000223.1:0-4203 GCF_008039945.1 Methylobacterium sp. WL64 | reverse complement strand
GGCAGCGGGTCTGGGCGGGCAGGCGGATGCGCCCGGGCGTCGCCCGCGAGCCCGTGGGGCTCGGCATGATCGGCACGCGGCGGGACCGGTTCTGGTCGTTCGGCGCGCGCTTCCACGAGGGACCGATCCCGGAGGCGGCGGCCGCACCCACGTTCCGGATGCCGCCGCCCCGGTTCCCGGGCCGGACGCTCCTCGGCTGGCTGCGGTCCCGACTGCCGTGACGCCGCGCGGTTTATCTTTTGACGATCCGTCTCAGTCGATCCGCTTCGCGGCCGGATCACCGCTCGACCGTGCCGGACGCCCAGACATTGGATCCGGCGAAGACAAGTCTTCGCTGATTGATGATTAAAATCTGCATTTGTTAATACAAAACAACAGTGTTTACATTCGCGACGGCCGATACTCTTCCGCGCAGATTGACTTTCCCCTCCCGCGCCCGCCTATCCTGAATCCATCACGTCGAGCCGCCGGCCGTGCCGTGGGGGGCCTATGCAGAGAGTTGCGCGCGCGCGTTCGACCGGGCGTTCCGGGCATTCCGGGAACGCCCGGTATCCGGCAGGCGGGCGCCTGTGGGTTCCACGGCGGTGCGGCACGGATGCGCCGGCCTGCCCGGCCCTGCCGCGGACGCGTGGCGCCTCGTGAGCGAGCCCAGAACGAGCCGCACCGCGAGCGTCGGCACGAACGTCGGTACCAGCGTCAGCATCGTGACGCAGACGACGGTCAAGCCGGAGAGCGCCGACGCCTTCGCGCAATGGCAGGGCGACACCAGCGCGGTGATCGCCCGGTTTCCCGGCTTCATCGAGCAGCGGCTGATGCCGCCGCGCCCGCCGCTTCAGGTCGACTGGGTGATCCTGCAGCGGTTCGCCAGCCTGGATCACGCCCGGGCCTGGCTGGTCTCGCCCGAGCGGCAATCCCGCATCTCCGGCGCCGCCGCGATGCTGGTGGGGCGCGACGACGTCCACATCGTCACCGACGACGCCAGCGCCGCCCGGACCGCCCCGGTCTCGGCCGTGATCAGCACGCGCGTGAAGCCCGGGATGGAGGCGCAATACCTCCGGTGGGAGCAGAAGGTCGCCGCCGCCCAGTCCAGGGCGACCGGCCTGCAGGGCTACCGCTTCGAGCCCGCGGTGCCGGGGGTGCAGGAGGATTACGTCGCGATCCTGCGCTTCGACAGCGACGCCAACCTGCAAGCCTGGCTCGGCTCCCCCGAGCGCCAGGCGCTGATCGAGGAAGCCGCGCCGCTGACGGCGGAATTCCACACCCGCATGGTGCATAGCGGCTTCGAGCAATGGTTCCGCGACGTCGCGCCGGAGGGCGCCCCCGCGCCCGCGGCGTGGAAGATGAACATGATCGTCCTGCTGACGCTCTATCCCACGGTCTTCCTGTGGGGCCTGCTGGTCGGCACGCCGCTGCTCACCCGGACCCTGGGCATCGACTTCCCGGTGGCGCTGTTCATCGGGAACGTCTTCAGCGTACTCCTGACGTCGCGCCTAGTGCCGTGGACCGCCGAGCACCTCCGCTGGTGGCTGGCACCGGCCCCTGAGAAACGCCGGCGCGCGGACCGTCTCGGCGCCGGACTGCTGGTCGCCGCCTACGCGGTCATGATCCTGGTGTTCTGGAAGCTGTTGTGACGGCCCCTCCGGGGCGGCGACCGAGGCGGTTTTTCTTGACCGTGCGTCTCACGCGTCCGGGCGGACCCGACCTCCGCCGCCCGGCCCCGGCCTACAGAAGCAAGTCTTTCGCGTATCGGACAAGGTATCGCGCTGAAGAAGACTACGACGATGCGTAAATGCGCGACCGGTTTCCGCGTGACACACATTCCCGGCGCGGCGGCCGATCCGTGTTGACGCGGATCTGACATCCATGCTTCCTGTTTTCATCTGCCGATTATCGTCAGACCATTCGGTCCGATGGAGATTCGTGACGATCGAGACACGTCTTTCGCCACCGGGATTGATGGACGATGCGTGATGACGGTCCACGACATCGGATCCGCCGATGCGCGCCACGCCATCATCCGCCGCTGTATTCGGAATGTCGCCCTGGCATGGTAGCGACGGCACGGACCATTCAGCGGTTGTTTAGATTATATGATTGCGTGTTTGGTTTATTCATTGACCGGTAAGGTGTGATTATTACACCGGACACTGATCGATACGTCCAGGAACCTTGAGGAGCGAGACAATGGCTGACAGGCACGAAGAGTTCATGGCCCGCGCGATCGCGCTCTCGGAGAAGACCTCGCTGGTCGACAGCGCCGGCGGCGTGTTCGGCTGCGTGATCGTGCAGGACGGCGAGATCATCGCGGAAGGCGCCAACCGCGTCGTCGCGGAGAACGATCCGACCTGGCACGCCGAGGTCGAGGCGATCCGCAAGGCCTGCACGACGCAGAAGAGCTTCAAGCTCCGCAACGCCACCCTCTACACGAGCGCCGAGCCCTGCCCGATGTGCCTGGCGGCCGCCTATTGGGCCGGCGTCAAGAATATCTACTACGCCGCCCAAGTCGAGGACGCGCTCACGTATGGCGGGTTCGACGACAGCATGATCTACGCCGAGTTCAAGAAGGACGTCGGCGACCGCGCGATCCCGGCCAAGCAGATCATGCGGGCCGAGGCCGTCGAGGTCTGGAAGAAGTACGCCGAGAAGGAAGACCGGGTGCCGTACTGAGCTTGCGACAGGGCTGGGGGGCGTGATCGTGCCCGACCGAAACCATTCCTCGCGCCGGGTGCGGTCATGACCCTCGACAGCCTGAGACGATCCTGCCGCGGTTCCGTGATCGCGGCGGGCGATCCGCAATTCCGGGAGGCCGCCCACGCGAACCTCTGGAACCGGCTGATCCCGGACCGCGCCCCGGATGTCGTGGTGCGGGTGGCCGACGAGGACGACGTCGTCGCGGCCGTGACCTTCGCGCGGGCGAACGGGCTGAAGGTGGTCGTCCGGGGCGGCGGCCACAATTGGTGCCAGCCGACCCTGCGGTCCGGCGGCCTGCTGATCGATCTCCAGGATCTCACGGGCTTCGTCTCGATCGACGCCGCGCAGCGCAGGGCGGTGATCCGGCCGATCGTCAGCAACCGCGACATCCAGCGGGCGCTCAACCCGCTGGGGCTCGCCTTCCCCACCGGCCATTGCCCGCAGGTCAAGGCGAGCGGCTACTTCCTGGGCGGCGGCATGGCCTGGAACCCCACGGTCTGGGGGCTGGGCGCCGAGAGCCTGGAGGCCATCGAGCTGGTCACCGCGCAGGGCGAACGCATCCGCGCCAGCGAGACCGAGAACCCGGATTTCTTCTGGGCCGCCCGCGGCGCCGGCCCGGGCTTTTTCGGCGTCGTCACGCGGTACCACCTCAAGCTTCACGCGCTGCCGCACGCGATCCACGGCAGCACCCATTACTACCGTCTCGCGGAGGCCCCCGCGGTCGGCCGCTGGCTCGGCGCGATCGCCCGGGACGTGTCGCCCAGCGTCGAGCTCAGCCAGTTCCTCGTCCAGGCGCCGCCGGCGCTGCGCGCGGCGGCCGCCGACGACGACGGCTGGCTGTGCATGGTGACCGGGACGGCGTTCGAGGACACGCCGGAGGCGGCCGGGCGCGCCCTGGAGCCCCTGGACCGCGCGCCGGTGGCGCCGCTCGCGGCGGAGCGCGCCGTGCCGCTCACCTTCGAGCAGCTCTTCGACATGTCCGGCGCGCTGTGGCCGGACGGGCTCCGGTCCCGGGTCGAGGCGACGTATTCGAATCACAGCCCCGGGGACCTGATCGAAGCCGTCCTGCCGCTGTTGCCGGCGGCGCCGTCGAGCACGAGCGTGTTCCTGCTCACGATCTTCTGCGGCCCCGATGTCCCGGCCGCGCAGAAGGACATGGCCTGCTCGATGTCCTCGGCGGTCTATGGCGGCCCGTGGACGATGTGGCACGAGGCGGCCGACGACCGGACCAACACGGACTGGCACCGGGCCATGGTCGGGGCGCTGAGGCCGCTCACGGTCGGCTGCTACCTGGGCGAGAGCAACACGATCGAGAATCCCGATAGCGTCGCGCGCGCCTTCACGCCCGAGAAATGGCAGCGGCTCTGCGCCCTGCGCAGCCGGCACGACCCCGAGCGGGTCTTCTTCGACTATTATGACGGGTTCGACGCGGCGCCAGCCGGTTGACGGGCTGCGCGCCCGCACCGTCATGGGCGGGGCAGGGGGCAGAGAGAGAGGGGACGGGGCAGGCAC
>NZ_VRVA01000222.1:0-4223 GCF_008039945.1 Methylobacterium sp. WL64 | reverse complement strand
ATCCGGACGCTGCAGCCGCAGCACCAGTTCGATCAACTCCTCGCGGCTCAGCCGCTCAAGATCGGTACGAACCATCCCACGAGGGAATCAGCGAAACCCAACCCGCGCAAGGGGGTGGGTAATTACGGAGGAGAAGCTCTCGAACGTAGGCAGCCACCCGTGCCAGGCGAATGTCCACCCTTCACTGAGATCCACGCCAGCGCTATTCCACAGGAAGTCGAACGAGAAGTAGATACCCTTACGGGCCAGCGCTGCGTGGACGGCCCAGCCGAACCACAGGACGAACCCGACGGCCGCTCCAAGGGCGGCGGCGTTGAAGGCCCACCGCCGCACCGGCTTCCGGGCAAGCGGCTTGACCGGAGCGCCCGGATAGCCGGCATCGGGATCGTCTATCCGTAAGACTGTCATCGCACGCCCCGTCGAAACACGCCACAGGCGGAGTGGACATTCGGCTCAGTTCCAGGTCGGCGAGTACACGGCGCCGCCTTTGGTCCAAGACGCGTTAGGCGTGCCCTCACGTTCGATGTGGAATGGCGTTTTCGGGCCAAGGTTACGATCGTAGATCTCGCCGTAATTTCCGACTGCGCGGACCATGTCGGCAACGAAACTATCAGATATGCCGAAATCTTTGCCGAATCCGCCATTCAAGCCCAGGAACTTCTGAACGAAGATGTCGCTGGAATTAAGTTGCTGAGGCAGGTTCTGAGAGGTGATGCCCCATTCCTCGGCCTGAAAAAGCGCATAGGTCGCCCAGCGCAGCGTGTTGCGCCACTTCGAATCGTTGGCGACGACGAAGCCGGCGAAGGGGGCTTTATCCAGAGCGTCCGGCAGGATGACAAAATCTGCAGGTTTCGCGGCATTTCCTCGCCAAGCCGCCAGTGCCGACTTATCGGTGAGAATGGCGTTGCAGCGGCCGGCATCGAGAGCGGAGAAAAGCTTCTCGAGATTCTCGAAAGTCAGAGCTTTGGCGCTCTTGAAGTTGCGTGCCTTGAACAGCCCGGACAGCGTCGATTCGGTTCCGGATCCTTGCGTAGTGCAAATAGTGGCGCCATCGAGCTCGGACAGATTTTTGACCCCGAGAGAGGTCTTTAGCATGACGCCTGTGCCATCATAAAAATTGATGGGCAAGAAGTCGATACCGACCGCCGATTCTCGGACCGGTTTCACGGTCGTGTGTGCGAAGACGACATCGACTTGGCCGGTCTGAAGGACGTTGAAGCGGCTCTTGTCCGTTACGATTACATAGTTGACCTTGTTGGCGTCGCCTAGGACGGCCGCCGCCATTGCTCGACAGAAATCTATGTCAAGACCCTCCAACTTGCCCGATTTTGTATTGAGGTATCCGAAGCCAGGAGCGGTGTTGTCGGTGCCGCAATTTAACGCGCCCCGTTTTTTTACAATCTCTATAACTGACGAAGAGGCAGAGCTGCTCCATAGTGCCGCCAAAATAAGAAATCCGGCCGCCAGGAATTGTTTAATTGACATATGAATAATCCTAGCCTGCGCCAGCCCGACATGCGAGCGCTGCGACGGTAATAGAGACCGAAGTTTTCCTTCTGGGCGAGTGGCGTGCCAAGCCGAAACCCCAGGCTCGTATTGGCAACTTTATTCTCCACCCCCGAACTCGCTGCGCTACAGGAGCAAAATTATGCATACCTTTGATCTACGTCTACTTAATTGCGCTTGACATGTGCATTAGCAAAGTTGCATGATTAAGCGTTATGCGACAATTCTGGAGCTCTCAGGTGGAATTCGCCAGACTCCGCACGTTGCGTGAGCTTTCTCTGCGAAAAACAATGGCATCGGTGGCGGATGCGCTTAGGATCTCGCCTTCTGCCGTTTCGCAGCAGATAACGATGCTTGAATCCGAGGTCGGCGTCGAACTCGTCGAGCGCCGGGGCCGTGGCGTCCATTTGACACCGGCAGGGGAATGCTTGGTCGCTCATGCCGGGCGGGTCATGGCTGTCCTGCAGGAGGCCAAAACCGATCTTGCTGAACTAAAGCGCGTCGTCGCTGGCGAGTTGCGCATTGCCGCGTTCCCGTCCGTCGCCGCGTCCCTAATCCCGCCGACCATGATCGCTCTGGCGCAGGCTTACCCAGCACTGCAAACGACGTTCGTGGAGATGGAGCCGATGGAAGGACTTGCGGCTCTGCGCGCTTGGCAGACCGATGTCGCGCTGGTCGACGACCTCACCACGAGCGGGCACCCCCCCGAGCTTGGCATCGAGACCATCCACATCCTTAATGACGATCTCTACGTCCTGATGACGGCGTCGAATCCCCTTGCGAGCCGATCCTTCGTGACCTTATCGGATCTCCGGGACCAGCGATGGGCTCTCGACACAACCGCCGATGACTATTCAGGCGTTCTGACGCGCGCCTGCCGTGAAACGGGCTTCGACCCAATCCTCAACGGGAGCTGCCAAGGTTTCGAGGTCGTCCACGCGATGGTAGCAGCCGGATGCTCAATCACGATCCAGCCCGGCCTACGTGTCCTCAGGAACCCGACAGGACTTTGTATAAAAGAGCTGCGACCGACGATCCGTCGAAAGATCGCTGTTGCTTATCGGAAGAGTGAAATACGAATTCCGGCTGTCAAAATCTTTGTGAACGAGATTAAAGAAGTCGCCCTCAAGCTGAGGTAAAACGTGCAGAATTATTCTTGATCGTGGCAAATTGATCTGCTCTCGCACGATAGTTTGACTCGAAGATCAGCAAATTGTCACTGGCCCGGAAACCATATCGCGGGGCGGGCTCCTTCACTCAGAGTGAATCAATAGTTCTCCGCATTCGTCATGGGTTGCCAACCGCCGTGATGTTCAGAGACTGATTTATTTGACACAAAGAAGAGTTTTAAATTCGCGCTCGATTCATCCACGTAGGGTCAGCGGCGTGTCGCTCCGAGAACAGCTTAGCGTCCACTTTGGAACAGTCGGTTTCTTGCGCGTGTTGTCAGGTACGGGCGCAAAGCCGTGGACTGTCGTGATACGAGAGAACGTCCCGTTTTACCAAATGACCCCGGAAGCAAACGGGCAGGAAACCGCCCCGCGCCGAAGTTGCCGTATGCCGACGAATGACCGCATATGGAAAGCGTACATTGCGATCCGAGCGGCCGGGTTGGGTCATTTCCGGAACAACCGCTTCCCGATGCTGCGCCGCGAACGGATTGTCATCCTCGGAGAGATTGTTCGCATAATGCGCGCTTATGGATCTGGCCGATCACATCGAAGCGTTGAGCGAGCGCCTTCACCGCTTGGACCGCGAGATTGTAGCCCAGTCACGGGAGAACGCGGATCTCCGGAGGTTGACGGCGATCCCTGGTCTCGGACCCATCTCGGCCGCGTCGCTGAAGGCCCTCGTCCCTGATCCGAGTGGGTTCGTCTCGGGACGGCACTTCGCAGCTTGGCTTGGTCTGACACCGCGCGCTCATTCCAGCGGAGGCAAGGAGGGTCTGGGCCGGATCTCGAAAATGGGCAATCCGACCTTGCGAACCTTGCCGATCCTGAGCGCGACCACAATCCTGCGCCAAGCGCGCAATGGCGGCAAATCTCCGCCGTGGTTGCAGGCGCTCTTGTCGCGTCGTCCTCCGAAGGTCGCCGCCGTTGCGCTGGCCAACAAGACGGCGCGCATCGTCTGGGCCCTCCTTACAAAAGGTAGCCATCATCGGAAACCTGTTATCGCTACATTGAGCGCAATGGGCGCGTGACGGCAGAGACCAGACATAGCTGACCCGCGGACCGGTGCCTGGCAGGGGCAGGGTGTGCAGCAGCAGCGATGAGACCCGACGGGACGTCACTCCGAAGTGAGACAGGCCTTCAAAGCCGATGCGCCTCCGAGCGTGCAGATATGATCTGCCACTCACCTCGCGGACTCCATCGAGGCCAGCCGGTCCATGACCGCGCCCAAAGGCCGGACATATGACTGCACCGTTTTCGGTGGGGGATCTGTTGCTGAGCGCTCTTGTCCGCAGGGCCGTTCCACATAGGGCTTCGAGCCATGTGGAGGATGCTGTCCTGGGACGAAAGAAGCATACGGCTGAAGAGAGTGTTGCCAAGCTTCGCCAAGTCGGTGTTCTAGTCTCGCAAGGACGCAAGGTCGTGCGCATCCGGCGAAGGCCGCCTTGTTTGGAGGTTTATCGGCGTCCAGCTTTTCGGTGATCTGATCCGGCATCGGTGCTGGCATCGGTGCTGGAGATGCTCGGATGGACGATGCGACCTACGTCC
>NZ_VRVA01000221.1:0-4231 GCF_008039945.1 Methylobacterium sp. WL64 | reverse complement strand
TCCCGGCGAAGCGGGCGGGCAGGTGCGGCATGGGGCGTCTCTGGCGAGGGACACCACCAGCCTATCCATCAAGCCCGCTTCGTCACCCAGCGCGTTCCACGGCCGGTCGAAATGGCCAAAGTCGAGCTCAGAGCCAAAATCCCGGTTTCGAAAGGTCCGTGACCTTTCGCGGGTCCAGGGCGGAGCCCTGGGTGCCTTAGGGGCTCCGCCCCCGAACCCCTGCCAAAGGGCTGCGCCCTTCGGGAACCCATGACTTGGGCACTCTGGACCCCGCCGGACGGCTGTGCCCTCCTCGCGTCGCCCGAATCGGCGCGGACGATGCATCCGCCCGTCCCGACAGGCGCCTGCGGGCGCGGAGGAGAGCGCGTCATGCCCGAATTCGACCTGGCGATCCGCGGCGGCACCGTGGTCACGGCGAGCGACACGGTGCGGGCGGATGTGGGCGTGCGCGGCGGGCGGATCGTGGCGGTCGCCGAGGGCATCGCCGACGCCGCCCGGGTGATCGACGCCTCCGGGCTGCTGGTCCTGCCCGGCGGCATCGACAGCCATGTCCACATCGCCCAGGATCCCGGCCCCGGCATCGTCATGGCGGACGACTTCGCCAGCGCGACCCGGGCGGCGGCGGCCGGGGGCAACACCTGCGTGATGCCGTTCGCGGTCCAGCCCCGGGGCGGATCGCTGCGCGGCGCGGTGGATGCCTACCGGGCCAAGGCCGAGGGCCAGTGCCACGTCGACGTGGCGATCCACATGATCGTCTCGGACCCAAGCGAGGCGGTGCTCGGCCAGGAGCTGCCGGCGCTGGTCGCCGACGGCTACACCTCGTTCAAGGTGTTCATGACCTACGACGACCTGGTCCTGAACGACCGCCAGCTGCTGGACGTGTTCCACGTCGCGCGGCGGCAGGGCGCCCGGGTGATGGTCCACGCCGAGGGCTACGACGCGATCCGCTATCTCAGCGACCGGCTGGAGCGGGCGGGCGAGACCAAGCCCTACGGCCACGCCCTGTCCCGGCCCGAGGTGGTCGAGCGCGAGGCGGCGCACCGGGCGATCAGCCATGCCGAGCTGATCGACCTGCCGATCGTGATCGTCCACGTCTCCGGCCGCGAGGCCACCGAGCAGATCGCGTGGGCGCAGGCGCGCGGGCTGAAGATCCGGGCCGAGACCTGCCCGCAATACCTCACCCTGACGGCCGAGCACATGAAGGGGCTCGGGCTCGAAGACCCGATGGCGGGCGCGAAATACGTCTGCTCGCCGCCGCCCCGGGACGAGGCCAGCCAGGAGGCGGTCTGGTCCGGCATCCGGCGCGGGATCTTCGACGTGGTCTCGTCGGACCACTCGCCGTTCCGCTACGACGACCCGCAGGGCAAGCTGAACCCGCGCGGCAGATCCTCGTTCCGCTGGATCCCCAACGGCATCCCGGGGGTCGAGACCCGGCTGCCGGTGTTCTTCTCCGAAGGCGTCTCGAAGGGGCGGATCAGCCTCAACCAGTTCGTCGCGCTCACCGCCACGAACCACGCCAAGCTGTACGGCCTGTATCCGCGCAAGGGCTCGATCGCCCCGGGCTTCGACGCGGACCTCACCCTGTGGGACCCGAACAAGCGCGAGACGATCCGCCAGGAGATCCTGCACCACGGCTCCGACTACACCCCCTGGGAGGGCTTTGCGGTCACGGGCTGGCCCGTGATGACGATCGCGGGCGGCCAGGTGATCGCCGAGGACGGCAAGGTCCTGTCCGAGCCGGGCCGCGGCCGGGTGCTCGACCGGGCGGTCGATCCGGCCGAGCGGCGGGGTGCGTGACGGCGACGCTGGCCCGCCGCTTGCGTGCCGTCTCCGGGGGAGCTTCGCATGAATGTCGAGCTGATCGGCCTGACCAAGCGCTACGGCGCGGCCATTGCGGTCGACGCCATCGACCTGAAGGTGCCGTCCGGGGCCTATTGCTGCCTGCTCGGGCCCTCCGGTTGCGGCAAGACCACGACGCTGCGGATGATCGGCGGCCACGAGCGCGCGAGCGCCGGCGACGTGGTGATCGGCCCGAAAGCCGTGGGCGACGCGACGCCGGCCGAGCGCGGCACCGCCATGATGTTCCAGAGCTACGCCCTGTTCCCGCATCTCGACGCGCGGGACAACGTCGCCTTCAGCCTGCGCATGCGCGGCGTCAGCAAGGCCGAGCGCCGGGCCAAGGCGATGGCGATGCTCGACCTCGTGCAGATGGGCCACCTCGCCGGGCGCCTGCCAGCCCAGCTCTCGGGGGGGCAGCAGCAGCGCGTGGCGCTCGCCCGCGCGCTCGTCACCGGCCCGAAGGTGCTGCTGCTGGACGAGCCGCTCTCGGCGCTGGACCCGTTCCTGCGGGTGCGGATGCGGGTCGAGCTGAAGCGGATCCAGACGGAGCTCGGGCTCACCTTCATCCACGTCACCCACAGCCAGGAGGAGGCGATGGCGCTCTCCGACCTTGTGGTGGTGATGAATGCCGGCCGGATCGAGCAGGCCGCCGACCCGCGCACCGTGTTCGAGCGGCCGGCCACCGCCTTCGTGGCCCGGTTCATCGGCGGCCACAACGTGATCCGCCTGCCCGACGGGATGATCGCCGTGCGGGCCGACCGGATGCGGCTGGGCGCCGAGGCCGGCCCGGAGGCCCTGCCGGCCCGGGTGGTCGCGGTCGAGTACCAGGGCACCAGCGTCCATGTCGGGCTCGACGCGGACGGGCTGGAGCGGGCGCCCGACAACTCGGCCGCCCTGACCGCCGTGCTCAGCGATGCCGCCTTCGCGGCCCGCCCGCTCCGGCCGGGCGACACGGTCCCGGTCGGCTGGGACGAAGCCGCAGCCCACCGCCTCGACGCGTAGACCTTTGGAGACGACCATGGATCCGTTCTCGAAGCCGAGCCGGCGCACGCTCCTGAAAGGCGCCGCGGCCCTGGCGGCGACGCCGGTGACCGGCTTCCCGGCCGTGCACGCGGCCGAGCCCGTGACCCTGCGCTACCTCGGCACCGCGGTGAGCCAGTCGGCGGACATCGCCCGGAAGGTGAAGGAGGATCTGGGCATCACCCTCGAGTACATCCCGGTGGTAACCGACGAGGTGACCAAGCGGGTGGTCACCCAGCCGAACTCGTTCGACCTGGTCGACACCGAGTATTTCAGCCTCAAGAAGATCATCCCGTCGGGCAACCTGGGCGGCCTGGACGCCAGGCGGATCGCGCTCGCCGACAAGATCTCTTCGGTGTTCACCAAGGGCGAGGTGGCCGGCAAGCGGATCGGCGACCAGGGCACCGCGCCCAAGAAGGTGTTCTACCTCGAGGGTCAGGCCGCCAAGACCTTCGCGTCCGCGCCGACCGAGTGGCTGACCCTGATCCCGACCACCTACAACGCCGACACGCTGGGCATCCGGCCCGACCTGATCAAGCGGCCGGTGGAGAGCTGGAAGGATCTGCTCAACCCCGAGTTCAAGGGCAAGGCGTCGATCCTGAACATCCCGTCCATCGGCATCATGGACGCCGCCATGGTGGTGGAGGCCACCGGCGACTACACCTACGGCGACAAGGGCAACATGACGAAGCCCGAGATCGACCGCACCATCAAGGTGCTGATCGAGGCCAAGCGCGCCGGCCAGTTCCGGGCCTTCTGGCAGGACTTCAACGAATCCGTGAACCTGATGGCGTCCGGCGAGACGGTGATCCAGTCGATGTGGTCGCCCGCCGTGACCAAAGTGCGGGCGCAAGGGGTGCCCTGCACCTACCAGCCGCTCAAGGAAGGCTACCGCGCCTGGGCCCAGGGCTTCGGCATCCCGAAGACCCTGAGCGGCCGCAAGCTCGACGCGGCCTACGCGTTCATCAACTGGTTCCTCTCCGGCTGGGCCGGGGCCTACCTCAACCGCCAGGGCTATTATTCCGCGGTGCTCGAGACCGCGCAGGCGAACATGCAGCCCTACGAGTGGGCGTTCTGGATGGAGGGCAAGCCCGCCGAGAAGGACATCCTGGGCCCGGACGGCACCCTGATCGAGAAGGCCGGCGCCACCCGCGACGGCGGCTCCTTCGACCAGCGCATGGGCTCGGTCGCCTGCTGGAACGCCGTGATGGACGAGAACACCTACATGGTGCGCAAGTGGAACGAGTTCATCGCCGCGTGAGCGCCGTGCCTGGCCCCTTCTCCGCCCCGGCTCTCGGGCTTGCCCGAGAGCTGGCCCCCTCCCCCCTCTGCGGGGGAGGGTGGCCCGCGAAGCGGGTCGGGAGAGGGGAGC
>NZ_VRVA01000220.1:0-4251 GCF_008039945.1 Methylobacterium sp. WL64 | reverse complement strand
CCGATACGGCGAGCCGGTCGGCCACCGCTTGGACGACATCCTCGGTCTCGCCGCCCTGCGCCTTGCCCCAGGCCACCGCCTCGTCGACGATCGGGGCGAGGCCCTCCATGCCGGCGGCCTTCAGCAGCAGCGACGGGTTGGTGGTGCAATCGATCGGCTTGAGCGTCTCGATGGCGCCGATGTCGCCGGTATCGGCGACAACCACGGTCATCTCGCGGAGTTGGTTGAGCAGCGATGTCATAGCTCACCTCGTACGGCGTATCGTGATCGGACTGGGATCAGCCCACAGGCCGCAAGTCGCGGAGAGAAAGGGACCACGCCTGAGCATCGTGGTAGCCAATCGATGCGCAGCCCTGCCTAACGATCTTGGCGAGCATGATCTTATCACCGAGGGCGGTGATCTGGATGACAGTCGGCCCGAAGCCGGCATCGCCGACAAGGCAGGTCCCGACGCTCCAGCCGTGCTTGCGACAGATCTCAGCAGCGTGCCGATGATCATACCGAGTGCTTGCCATTATGGATTGGTACTTTGAGTACTGACTGCGGATAAAACTGATTTGGGTGTGACAGCGATCAGAACAGCGCGACGAGGGCCACGCCCCCCACCATCAGGAGACCTCCGAAGATCCGCCACACACTTGCGGGGTGCCGTTCGAAGCCGATCCAGCCAAAGTTGTCCAACACGATCGAGGTCACCACGCCGGCGGTGACGAGGAGGCCGAGGAATGGGGCGGCTCCGATCTGACGGGCCACGAGGAACTGAGCCAGGATGATGCAGCCGCCGAGGATCCCACCGAGCCACGCCCACCAAGGCATCCCCGCAGCCTGAGCCGCTGTCGGCCAAGCGAGCTTGCCTGAGAGAAGACCAACTACGAGAATGCACGTTGCGGTGCCGGCGACCACGACGAGGCCGGCGGTCAGAGACTCGTCCAATCCCTTTGAGAGAGCACCGTTCTGCCCCGCCTGGACGGCGTTGGCGACGCCGGCCAGAAGCACGAGGCCGTAGAGGTACCACATGGCTGAGATCTCAATCAGTGAGATCTATAACTAGGGCAGTGTCGGTCAGGTCGGCTCACGAGTACCGGCGGCATGTCGTCCCGCCGCTACGCTCCCTTCTGCTCCCGGAACCGGATCCCGGCACCGCCGCCATTCTCAGGAATGAACTTCAGGCCGGGGGTCATAACCAGAGATCCGTGGTCTCGCATTAAAATCGATCGACCTTCAGATCTGCCATCCGGATCCGGCCCACGATCCAGGCAGCGCCCCTGGGCGCGTAGGGATACGCCGATCGCTCGCAGAAGAGACCGTCGGAGGACGACACGATCCAGCGGTAGCAGCCCTGGTACACAGGGCAGGGCATCACCGCGAGCCTGTAGGTGCGGGACAAGGCGTCAGCCTCGTGAGCGGGCGGAACGACAGAGGGTGAGAGGGCTCTGGTCAGAGCCCTCTCGATGCTGGCCGTGATCGCCTTACATGCGATGCATCATCCGCTTGCGCATCATGCGGCGGCGCATCATGCGCTTCTTCATCATCATGCGGTCGCCGTGCATCATCCGGACCTGCGTGACATCCGACTGGCTGGTCTGAAGACCGCTTACCGGAATTGGAGCTGCCGACACGGTGCCGACACCGAGAGTGAAGCCACCGAGCAGGGTTGCTGCAGCGAGAGCGAAGGTCGTCTTCCTCATCATTGTTCTCCTGAGTTCGGCGGGCGCGTCGGCACAGAGCTAGGAAGGCTGGGGAACCGCACGCCCCGGCACGACGCCGAAGCACGGCGTCAGCGGGTCCCTACGGCCGTGATCGCAGGAGGGTTTCAGCTATCGAACCGATAAAACGATAAAACCTTACTGTATGATCAGATACAGCGCTGCCGAACCCGGAGGTTTTAGTACGAAAACAGTCAAGTTTCGCCAAAAGCTTAACAGCTCTAATAATTCAATTTCAGTTAGCGCTGAAACTATTTGAACTTCGCATTCGTACCTGGGGCAGTGCGGCCAACTATAAGCGGCCCATGGTTCAGCGAACATTGGGGCTATCTATGATCCGTATTTCTGTGGCGATCCTCGCAGCTGCTGTGTCAGCGACCCCCCTCTATCCAGCTGATGCCGCGATGAGGAAGGTGCGGATACCGAACCAGTACGACGGCTTGTGGACAATCGTCGCCGCGACCGCCCAGGGGCCCTGTTCAGCCAGCACGAGCTATCAGGTGCAGATCAAGGGCAGCGATGCTTCGGTCCCTGGCGACGACATCGACATCGATGGTGGCGTTTCCACTGGGGGCGCAGTGAAAGCGACGATCACCAAGGGAACGAACAGGGTGCCGATTGCCGGGAGCCTCAACACAAGGGGCAGCGGCAGCGGTACGTGGCGCACGTCCGGCGGGTTGATCGAGTGTAGCGGCAGTTGGAGCGCCAAACGAGCTGGGTAGCGGAAGCTGCCCGCCACCCATAATTTTAGGGCTGGCGGGGCTTGATGCCGTTCCTCACGGCGGGAGCCAGTACGCAACGCGGCCCGTGATCAAGATGGGGGAGGGCGGTTAGCCGGGCTTCAACGATGTCGTCCGCCGGGTTCCCGGTTCGGGATGACAGTCGGTAGTGCCGATCCGGAATGGCAGTCGGTCCAGGCGTGGATTGGACGGACTGAGGTGTCAGGCCGCGACCTTCGCGCTGCGCTCGGGGATGTGTCCTGTCCGGATCTGCTCCAATGTCGGCGGCCAGTGATCCATCCAGGCCCCATAGGCGCATTCCCGGCCTCCATAGGCCTTCCGGCATAGGGCCGCGATCCGATCCCCTGATGCCTGCCCGCGGGTCATCAGGACGTCCGCAATCGCCTTTATCGCCGCTGCACCCTGAGGCGAGCGCACGAGCGCAGAAGCCCGGGCCTCGGCCGCCAGGGTCACGGCCCTGCGTTCTTCCTCAGGCAGATGCCAGGCGTCGAGGATGGCCCGGGAATTCTTCATGTCGCCGCCGCCGCCAGCCAGCATGCAGCCGCCGACAGAGCGCCGCGCGTAGGCGGCCTCAGCGTAGAAGCCGGCGTAGCAGTTGATAAGTTCGATATCACGGCTGATGGCCCGGACCCGGTCGCATTCGGCCTGTTCCTGAGGCCCGCCGCTTACCTTCAATCGGCCGAACGGGTAGCCGCATATATCGTATCCCGTCACGAGGCCTTCGCAGGCCACGAGCCGACCGCGGCGGTCTCGGACACGCTTGCCGGCAATGAGTTCCTCAACCGTCTGCACCACCGCCCGATCGGTGTGGTACCCGAAGAACCAGCGCACGAGCGCGTGGCCGCCTTCATGGTGACAGGTCAGGGGGCGGCGCCCCTTCATCCTACTCATCGACAGATCCATCCTGGCTCAGCCGATTGTCGGCGTCAGGGTCCGTGGCGGGTCGGGCTTCGATGGCGGACTGGATGCCCTCAAGGATCGAGGCGTTTCCGTTCATCGGTTGCCCATCGACATGGACGACGAATTGCCCGCGCTCGACCTCAACCAGCTTCACCTTCACGTCACCGGCCGCCCACCGATGGATCGCTTCGGGCAACGCCTGCCCCTGGCTGGCGCCGGGGTTGTAGATGATGAGATTGACCGGTTTCGCGGTCATGGCGGTCCGCATATCCAGCGGCTTGTGCCGCAGCCCGACAAGGAACGCCGCCCGATCAATGACCGAGGATGACGTGTCGCCCCCGGCTTCCTTCAAGGCGTCGTAGTAGTTTTGCAAGAACCAAGCAGCCTTCGGGTCGGCCTCTGTCCGGCCGATCATCCCACCGACCTGGTTGTCGTCACCGAGATATGGCGTGAGGTCGGGGTGCTTCCGGATCTTGCGGATGATGTCTGCTCGGCTCGGGTACCGGTCGATCTCGATTTCCCGGACGCGCTTCACGCACGCCGTGATGATCGCCCCCTTGTGCAGGTCGAGGCTTGATCGAGGACGACCCGTCCTCCGGATGCCGTCGAAGAACTTGTGGATCTGGTGGCGTTCCCCCTGCACGACGTCGTTCAGCATCCGAAGCGCCTCATGGGCCAGGATCTTCCGAGGGTCGTTGTCCGCCTGGAAGGCTCCCTCGTTGACGATGCTTTCTTTCACCAGGGTCGTCAGGAATGTGAGCGTGGCGGCCAAGCGCTCTGTCGGACCACTGACGCTGGGTCTCGACGCCGAGATGGGCGCGTGCCTCTTGGAAGGTAACCTCGACCTGCCAGCGTCGGACGAACCATGTCACGATTTGTGTCGGATCTCGTACGGGGTCGGTGCA
>NZ_VRVA01000219.1:0-4269 GCF_008039945.1 Methylobacterium sp. WL64 | reverse complement strand
CTTTTATCGAGGCGTCGCAATACGTTAGCGTCGCCTTCCGATATATGCAGATCTTGAGTTTGTCCGATTTAGGAACGGTTTCAGAATTTGCGTATGACGGGGCTCGGCTCAGGCGTTTCACCTTTGTCCTGGTAGATTGGCACCGTGGCACGCAACCAGCCTCGCATCTCAAGTCCCGCATAGTTGCGCTGAACAACGTCCCGCGTAACGTAGGCTTGTAGATTGACGGGACCGAAGTTGTATCCCACGAGGCCACCAACTGCGAACTGGCCCTGCCTGGCATAGGACGGGTTATGAGTCGGTAGATCGGTCGATCCGAAGGCTACCGGCCCGAATTCCCATTTACCGAAATGCTTGGTGGCCGTGAGATCGAGGTTGAGAAAATCGGGATAATAAGTGCCACTGGCCGATCTCGTGTCGAAAAAGGCGCCGTACAGGAAATTGCTTGTCAGGTTCCAGCCATCACCATTGTAGGTGATGGCAAAGCGCTGGTGCAGAACTGGATTTTGGATGACGATCTTAGTGTCGCTCGGGAGGTACGCGCCGAGCAGGTAGCTGAAGTTGAGGTTGTTACCGAGCTTCCAGGCCACCTGTGCAGCGAGCAGCGTTTGGCCGAAGCCACTCTGGTACGCCGCACCCCGCGTGCTCGAAGCCGTGATCGGTTGCAACACGACAAACTGCACTCGGCCGCCGACCACCTCGGCCGGTGTCGCCCATATGAAAGACGGCAGGTTGACGTTCGAGTCTGTGCCGCGTGGGGTGATATCGCGGGAGCCGAAACTCGATGTGTCGATGAAGTAGAGGCCGATGGGCAACGGAGCGCCGGGGGCTTGCCCCACGGTCTGTCCGGGTTCTGCCGACGAACCGGCCATTACGGAGGTTCCCTCCAACCCGAAGGCCAACGAAGCGGCGATGGCAGCGATACGGGTCGCTCGGATAAGCCCAGCTGTCGTCATTCTGCAGTCCAAACCACCCCGTCGGCGGGTCAGCCTTTATTGCATGCCAGCACGGATTACGCGGCGTTCTCGTGCGTGGGGTGCAGGGTTGCAACGCGAGCGTAGCCATCGGGCAACACTCGATGCACCGAAGGCTTGCTTTCCCGGGTAACTTCACTGCGCTCCTACGGCGAGGTCCGGTGAGGCGCAGAGGGTATGCTTCGGGACGAAAGACCAGGACCGTTTACCATTCCTACAGACATCAGTCCGATCGCGTGCCCCGCCTCGTGTCCGACCGCCTTCCCTACGCCTATGGCTGCATGTGGCAGCGTCCGAAAAGGGTGCACACTGTGCGAAAACGGAGGCGCACGCCAGAATTGTAGAACAATCTTCTTTGCGGCAGACGTGCGGTCCCACTCGAAGTGGGCTCCGACGCGGTTTGGAGATCCCATTCGGCGCTGCCGAGGTTGTTTTTGGGAGGATTTTTCTACCGCTTCTGCGTTTTCACACACCCTCGGTGGGAAGCGGATGGCACCAAGCTACTGAACCCGCCTTCTACGACTCCCGCGACTCGCTCATTCCGGTCTCGGTCAGCAGCTCGCGCCCAGCTGGCAGCAGGAACCACAGCTTCCGCCCGCCCGGCCCGCGTACCGGCCTCTCCTCGACTAGACCAAGCTCCCGTAACACCGTCATGACGCTCGGATGCGCCCAGTGCCGCATGCCCTGCGGGTACAGGGCGCAGGTGCGGAGAGCTTCAAGCTGAAGGCCGCGGAGAGGTGCTCTGATCTCGGAGGGCATCGGGCAGAGCTACTGCGAGACAACGGCCATGGCCAAGCGGCATGATACATGTGGGAGAAGCTGCCTTCGGAACTGTGCATCTTCACGCTCCCGTGAAGGAGAGCCAGTTTGGCGCACTACACGATCGATACCGACGTCGATGACGAGTACGTCGAGGGCGACTATGGCGAGGGCCTGACATGCCAATCGGCAGCCCGGAGCATGGCACTATCCGCGCTACCGGACATGGTCCGAGGCAGGATGCCGGTCGGCGACCAAGGCACGTTCAGGGCGATCGTCCGCGACCAGAATGGCATGGAGATCTACACCGCGACGCTTACCCTCGTCGGCGAGTGGAAGGTTGCCCCTCCCCCTTCCTGAGCCGTGTTGCGCCAGCAGGGCGACCGTATCAACTGGGTAGTCCAGTCCGTCCCGTCCCGGCTTGGACCGACTGCCACTGCCGACTGACATCCCGATCCAGGACCCCGAAGGGCGGCTGTTAACGCGAGGCCAACAGCCCTTCCCCATCCTACATCTCTGGCCGCACCGATCGAACATCCCCGTTGATATCGTTCGCGATATTGCGCTCAATGTATCGTTTGGTCTGACGGCCGCTCGGCCGCAGGGCCTACTGCCAGTGACGCTGAAATCTGACGACCAAGCTCGTATAGCAGACCTGCGATCAAGGGGCGAACCCGCTTCGCCGTTTCGTCATCAACGCCGCGACCCATCTCTTCAACCTCCAGAGCGCGCTCGGCCATGCGCTCTAGGAGCGGACCCGATACCTCGGGGGTGGTCAGGAACTGGGCTGGCCCGTCAGTATGCCCGTCACGTCGGCTGTCGGTAACGTCGATAACGATGCCCCGCCCGAACATCCGGCCCTTCGCATTGCGCCAATATTGACCGCGTGCCAGCACCCAGCGCACGACCCCCGGTGCTGGTACGACGCGGTGCTCCCAGACAAACACACCGCCCTCCTCGTGTATGCGGCGGCGACGTTCCTGATCCTGGGCCAGATCGTCCGGATGGAAGACTGACACGAGCCGCGAGATCGCGACGCCTTCCGCAGCCTCAGACTCTGACCAGCCGAAAAGCCGGGCCATCACCGCATCACCACGTGTCCGATCGGCTTCGAAATCAGTCTCCCAAAATCCGATACTGGGCACAGCGAGCGTCAGAGAACCTGACCACAGGGCGTTTTCGGGTAACTTACGGGGCATGCACAACCCGGCGCTTCTGCAGCTTGACCAAGGAACAACATTATAATCTTGCGCCACTTCGCAACAAGGGTATTTAACATCCTGCGCACCTGTGACCCACGACGGGACTGAGATGGCGAAGCACGACGACGAATATGGGCGTGCGTTCAGCTTCGCCCCTCAGGATCAAGCCGCGGAAGAGCGTGCCCGCAAGATGCGACTGCTGAAGCGCATTGCCGACGCGTTGCACCTACCGCAGGCGACGCTGCACGGCGCGGCGGACCCACTAGCCGGGTCTGAAGCCGACGCCGCCAGCGGGAAGGATGATCTCGACGAAGCCTGCGCAGCACTGCTGCTGGCCTACCGGCACATCAGCGATCCAGAGATACGCCGCCGACTCCTGATTCTCGCCCAAGAAGCAGCAAAGCGGTCTGACTCGTGATCAGATCGGGCGGCGAGGCCGAGCCGGTTCAGAGGCTTTAGGATCGAGCAGCCGTGCGGCGCCCTTGTAGGGCAACTTCGGTTGCAGGGCCTGGGCGGCCGAGGCCGATGGCCTTGGCGAGCGCGGAGCGCTGTGCAGCATAGCTCGGAGCGGTCATCGGGTAGTCGGCGGGCAAGCCGTAGCGGTCCCGATAGCTGCGCGGATCGAGCCCGTGGCTGCTGAGGTGGCGCTTGAGCGTCTTGTAGGTCTTGCCGTCGATGAAGCTGACGATGCCATCGTCGCGGACCGACTTGCGGATCTGGGCCGAGGTTGGCTTCTCGGCGTCGTCGGCTATGGTTGTTGCGCTGGAACCTACGCCGAAGGCCAACCCGACCACCGCGCTGTGCACGGTCTGGATCAGCTTCGGCAGTTCTGATGGGGGGACGGGGTTGTTCGACACGTAGGCGGCAACAATTTCGCCAGCGAGTTCGGTAAAATTTGGGACACTCCCAACGTTTTCTTCCGTCACTTCAATTCCTGTCTAGGTCTTGTTGCTCGTTCGGTCATGCCGAGGATCGCAGGCACAACAGGATTTGCCTGACTAAATCAAGTCCCCAACGGATGAAACCGCTATGGTATGGACGAACATCTACGAATATCGCAGAGGGGCTGGTGTTCTTACCTGTCTCGCGGTACGGGCACCAATCTGAAATCCTAATCTGGCTGCGCGAGGTTTACCACCGTCTCGCTCGGGCATCATGTGCAAAAGTTTATGCCCGCTCGGCGGATCTGATTGCCTGGTGTGAAGTTAGAACGCCTAACAGAACGGCACCGAGCTTGGTTTTCAGCGTTGGTTTGGCATGGCCAGACTGCTTCTCCCCGATGATCTCTGGGATGAGATCGCGCCGCTCCTCCCGCCGCCTCGGCCGCGTCCGAA